>JASLBO010000297.1 GCA_030146605.1 Sphingomonas sp.
GGTCGATGAACTGATCCGCGATCGTGAAGCTCCCCGGCGGCCGGTCCTCGACGAGGCTGCCCACCGACGACACCGCCAATATATCGGTGACCCCGAGCCGCTTGAGCGCATCGACATTGGCGCGCGCGTTGAGCTCGGACGGGCTGATCCGGTGCCCGCGGCCATGCCGCGGCAGGAACGCGACCCGGACGTGCCCGACCTGCCCGACGAAGCAGGCGTCGGACGGCCGCCCCCACGGGCTCGCCACCTCGATCCATTCGCCGCCTTCGACGCCCTCGACGTCGTACAGCCCCGATCCGCCGATGATCCCGATCGTCCAGCCGCTCATGCCGTCCCCTTGTCCACGTTGCGCCGCGCCCAGCCGAAATAGAGCAGCAGCCCGATCCCGTTCCACGCCCCGAACAGCAATTGCGTCTGATGCGGCAGGCTCATGAAAAGATAGAGACAGCCGAACGCCGCGCCGAGCCCGACCAGCCAGGCCGCGGGCGCGCGGAACGGCCGCACCGCTTGCGGAGCCCGTCGCCGCATCACCAGCATGCAGATGCCGACCGCGGCAAAGGCGGTCAGCGTGCCGGCATTGGCCAATGCGGCGATCTGGTCGATCGGGAAGAACGCCGCGAAGAAGGTCACCACGCCCGCCGTGAAGATCGTGATCCGCACCGGGGTTCCGCGCCGCGACACCGTCGCCAGGCCGGCAGGCAGCATATGATCGCGCGCCATCACGAAGAAGATCCGGCTCTGGCCGTACAGGAAGGCGAGGATCACCGTCGGCAGTGCGATCACCGCCGATGCGGCGAGGAAAGCGGCGGTGCGCGGCTGGCCGATTTCACGCAGGATCAGTGCGAGCGGCTCGGGGCTGTCGGCAAACCGCGTATAGCTGAGCGCTCCCACGGCGGCGAACGCCACCAGCATGTAGATCACGACGCACCCGATCATCGAACCGACGATCCCGATCGCGAGATCGCGGCTGGGATTCTTCGCCTCCTCCGCCGCGGTCGAGATCGCATCGAAGCCGTAAAATGCGAAGAAGATGATCGCGGCGGCCGCCATCACCCCGCGCTCGACCCCGTCGGCGCTCATCTGCTTGGTAAAGCCGAACGGCGCGAAGGGCTCGAAATTGGCGCTGTCGAAATGCGGCAATGCCACTGCGACGAATATGGCGAGCGCGATCAGCTTGACCACGACCAGCACCGCATTGAGCGTCGCGCTTTCCCGCGTGCCGACGATCAGCAGCCCCGCGACGACCGCGACGATGAACAACGCGGGCACATTGACGCCCCATTCCACCACCTGCCAGCCCGCCATCACCGGCCCATTGGTCAGCGCGGCGGGGAGATGCACGCCGAGGCTCTCGAGAAAGCCGACCGAATAGCCCGACCAGCCCACCGCCACCGTCGCGACGACGAGCGTATATTCGGCGAGCAGGCTCCATCCGACCACCCAGGCGATGACCTCGCCCAGCACGACATAGCTGTAGGTATAGGCGCTGCCCGACGCCGGGATCATCGTCGCCATCTCGGCATAAGCCAGCGCCGCGCATGCGCAGATCGCGCCTGCCACGACGAACGACAGGATCACCGCGGGACCCGCCCGATCCGCGCCGACGCCGATCAGCGTCAGGATGCCCGTCCCGACGATGGCACCGACCCCGAGCGCGACGAGATGCGGCCACGACAGGGTGCGCTGGAGGCGATGCGCCTCCGGCCGATCCGCCTCCGCGACGATCTGCTTCAGGCGAAACAGGCTGGCCATGTGCGCTCCCCTCCTTGGTCGCGAAAGGTGATAACGCCTTACCTGCGCCGCACAACCGCCGTCGCCCCCAGGAGAAAGCGGTGCCGGCGTGGTTCAGGCCCGGTGCAGCCATGGCCTGCGATCGTTACGGCCTCGATCCACGGAGACTTCGATGCTGCTCCCCGCCTTGGCCTTGCTCCTCGCCGTCCCCGACGATCCCGCGCCCAACCCGCAGATCGACTATGCCGCCTTCGCCGCGCTCACCGGCAACGTACGCCAGCGCCGTGACGAACGGCTTCTCGGTCTGGCTGCGTTCAAGGCGAAGGCAGCCGAGAAGGGCGCGCTGATCCTCGATGCCCGCTCGGCGGACAAGTTCGCCGCGGGACATATCGCCGGCGCGGTCAACCTGCCGCTCACCGACTTCACTGCCGGGGCTCTGGCAGAGGCGCTCGGGCCCGATCGCAGCCGGCCGATCCTGATCTATTGCAACAACAATTTTTCGAACGACCGCGCGCCGGTGCCGCTCAAGAACGCGGCGCTCGCGCTCAACATCCAGACCTTCATCAACCTCGTCGGCTATGGTTATGCCAATGTCTGGGAGCTGGGCGAGGTGGTGGATCTCGACGATCCGAAGGTGGGGTGGGTGCGCTAACCACGCCCCTCCCTGCTGGCAGGGAAACGCCACGCGTCAGGCGAGCAACTCCTCGGTCACCCGGCCCGCCAGCCGCTGCAGCTCGGTGCGCGCTTCGGGCAGCAGCTGCGCCCGCGGCAAATTGTCGATCGCGCACAGCGCGCCCAGTACCTGCCCGCATGGCGCGATCAGCGGCGCGCCGACGTAGACCCTAATCGCGGGTAACGCGCTGTCTCCGAACTATCCCATGCCGCCGCCGCAACGAGTTTGCGGCGGCGATCCGGTCCTCAGAAGCGCATGCGGCCGCCGAGCGAGAATACCAGAGCGCGTGCGTCGGTGAGCGTGCCCGAGGTCAGGATCGGCGTCTGCGCCGCGGTGCCCGGGTAGGCCGCGGTGATCCGGTCGATCGTCGTGTCCTCGAAATCGACATAATTGGCGCCCGCGTCGAGCGTGAAGGCGGGCGTCAGCTGGTAGGAGGCACCAACGCCGTAATTCCAGCGGTCCGAATCGGGCACGCGCGCGTCACGCTCGCCGTCGCGGGTCGGAGTCTGGGTGCGCTGGACGCCGGCGCGTAGCGTCAGCTTCTGCGACGCGGCATAGTCGAAGCCGGTCGCGAGGCTCCACGTGTCGCGATAATTTTCGGGGATCGCCTGGTTGACCGGCGCGCCGAGCCGGATCGCGTCGAACTTGCTCCACTGATAATGCACCGCCTGCCCGTTGAGCGTGAACTTGTCGCTCAACCGCCAGCGCCCGCCGACGATCACCAGCGCCGGGGTGTAGAAATTCGCCGTGATGTCCGACAGCGACATGTTCGAGCCCGCGAGCGGCCCGACGAGCCCGCTTACCTCGAGGTCACCCTTCAGATTGTGCTTGATCGCCGATTTGTAGCTCATCCCGATCGTCACGGCGTCATTGTGCATCTGGAAGCCCGCGCTCCAGCCGAGGTCCCAGCCGTTGCCCTTCAGCTCCTGCTTTCCGTCGGGCAGCGCGGCCGAGACGTTGGGCAGTGCATTGGCGAGGCTGGCATCGGTATATTCGACATTGACCCCGGCGCCGACGCGCAGCCAGTCGGTCACCGCCACGGCGAGCGACGGCTGGATGTCGATCGTGCGCAGCTGGGTCTTGAGCGCGCTGTAGCGGGCCCAGCTGGTCTCGGGATAATCGGTGGTGAAGCTGTAGGGCGAAGTCACCGCAAGCCCGATCGCGACGCGGTCGCCGAGCGGAAACGCGATCGCGCCCGACGGCAGCACGCCCTTGTTGATCGGGTTGCGCGTCGTCGCGTCGCCGCCGACCGGCGCAAAGGTCCCGCCGGGGCGGCGGATCAGTGTGCCGGTGTCGCTCACTTCGCCGCGCGGCAGGATCAGCGAGGCGCTGATCGTCGCTTCGCCTTCGGTGGCGCCGGCGATCGAGGCGGGATTCCACCACAGCGACGCGGCGCCGGTATCGGCGACCTCGCCGGAAAAGGCGCGCCCGGCGGCACGGGCCGACTGTTCCTGGAGGTAAAAGGCCTGGGCGTTGGCCGAGGCGGCGAAACCGGCCGAGCCCGCCAGCGCGGTTGCGGCGACGAGCGAAAGCTTGAGAGTCGACATTCTAGATTCCTTGTACGCGTTACGAAACAAACAGGCGGCGCGTCAGCGCACGCGGGTCCAGGTCTGGGT
Source organism: Sphingomonas sp. (assembly GCA_030146605.1). GTDB lineage: Bacteria > Pseudomonadota > Alphaproteobacteria > Sphingomonadales > Sphingomonadaceae > Sphingomonas. The sequence goes on from JASLBO010000297.1 coordinate 4,021, forward strand.
CTTGCAGAACGGCTTGAACACGCAGCCGCGCACCTTGAGCTGGTCGGTGCCAACGGGCGTCACGTCCGAGCCATAGGTCTTGCCGTCCTCGGCATTGTAGATCTTGCCGCCGGTCCAGCCGGCGCCGCTCCGCGTGAAGCCGTTCAGGATCGGGAGCCCGCGCAGCGGCCGGTTGCGCAGCGCCGCGTTCGAATTCCTGGTATCCTTGAGGTTCGGATTCGTCCGGAGCGCGTCCGAGGTCAGGACCCGGCCGCAGATCGACGCGCCGCAGCGCTGGATCTCGACGATCCCGCCGCGCGTCTCGGTCTTCCAGCGGCCGACCGCCGCGTCGGTCGATTGCGGGCTGGCCGCCGCAAGGCTCAGTCCAATCAAGGTAAGCAACATAGTCATCCTCTCGACACGCCCTGCCGTATCGCGGGCGCGATCGACAGCGGCTCATGGCAGCGACCCGACGGCGAGCGTCGAAGGACGCAACCGCGAGGTAGCGCGCTGGTTCCAAACCAAACTGACCGAAATATGGCCGTTTGCGTCCGCGGTATGTCGGGGACAGTCAGTCGGGCGCGAAGCTGAACGGCGTCACGCCGCCCTCGCGCTCGATCGACGGGAGCATCGCCCGTCCCGCCGGCGGCGCCGAACGCTGCGGGCAATCGGGGCGGGTGCAGGCCCGGCAGCCCAGCCCGATCGGCATCGCATGCCCGGCAAGGTCGCGCCCCGCCGCTACGGCAAGCGTCCGGGCATCGCCCGCCGCGAGCCCGACCCCGATCGCAAAGCGCGCGGGAATGCGCGTCACCCGGGCACCTTGCGGCTGGACGGCACGCGCCAGGGTGAACCAGCGCGTACCGTCCTCGAGCTCGACGAGCTGACTGACCGTCTCGTCCCGGGCAAAGGCGTCGAAAATATTCCACAAGGGGCAGAGCCCCGGCCCTTCGACCAGGGCCGAGGCGCTCGCCCCGGCATAGCGCTTCGAAATCTGCCCCGCACGATCGACTCGCAGCAGGAAGAAGGGCAGCCCGCGCGCGCCGACGCGCTGGAGCGTGGTCAGCCGGTGCGCGACCTGGCTGAAGCTCGCCCCGAAGCGCCGCTGGAGCAGCTCCACATCATAGCCGCTCGCCTCGCAGGCGCGCAGGAACCGCGCATAGGGCATCATCACCGCAGCGGCGAAATAGCCGGTGAGATGGCGCCGGTAGAGCCGCTCGGCGCCGCGATCGAGCGCGGCGCCCTTGACCAGCCCGTCGATTTCGCCCCGCGCCTCCTCGGCCAGCCGCTCGGCGAGCGCGAAGCTCCGCGCCGACGCGTCGAGCATCTCGGAAAGCTGGATCTGCCGCGCATGCAGATCGAGCCGCTTCATCCGGTCGGGCATCACATCGGCGGGGAGGATGCGGACGGCGAGCTGGTGCTTGACGCGCAGCCGCTCGGCCATCGCGCCGTAAAGATCGCCCGCCGCGATCCGCAGCTCGTCGGCCAGCGCCTCCGCCGCGGCGTCGAGATCGGCGAAATGATTGCGCCAGCGCTCGATCTCGCGGCGGACCTGCCGCCCGGCATCGTCGGGCTCCGTCGCGCCGGCCGCGCCGGCACCGATCCGGTCATAGGCGCGCGCGAACGCCTCGGCGCCACCCGGCGCGCCCGCCAGCCATTCCTCCAGCTGATGCCGGTCGATCTCGAGATCTCCGAACAGCGGATCGGCCAGCCGCCGCCGCATCGCATCGGCGCCGCCGCCGGGATCGCTCGCCGCCAGCACGCGCGGGTCGAAATCATAGGTCTCGGCGAGCCGCAGCATCAGCCCTGCGGTCAGCGGGCGCTGGTTGCGCTCGATCAGGTTGAGATAGCTCGGCGACACCCCGAGCGCCTCGGCCATCGCGACCTGCGCGATCCCCAGCCGCCGCCGCAACCGCCGCACCGCATGCCCCGCGAAGATCTTGCGATCCGCCACTTTCCTACAGATCGTTGTTCATGATACGTTCCTGAAAGACCAGCGACGACAGGATTGTAAATTATTTACATATTTTCAAATCGCGAAGCAGGCAAACCTACACTGAGACGCTGAACATCACAGCGAGTCCCTAGGCATATGAGCCAGCTTCCGCAACTTATCACGACAAGAACAACTCGTTTGTCAAGGAAGATACAGATGACGATCGCATTCGACGACCTGGTTCCCGCCCCCGCCGGTCGCTTCGACGGAATCGTCCGCCCCTATGCCCCCGAGGATGTGGCAAAGCTGCGCGGATCGCTGCCGATCGAGCACACCATCGCCCGCCGCGGCGCGCTCAAGCTGTGGGAACTGCTCAAGTCCGAGGATTATATCCATGCCCTAGGCGCGCTCTCGGGCAACCAGGCGATGCAGATGGTCCGCGCCGGCCTGAAGGCGATCTACCTCTCGGGCTGGCAGGTCGCCGCCGATGCCAACACCGCCGGGCAGATGTATCCCGATCAGTCGCTCTACCCCGCCAATGCGGGTCCCGAGCTGGCGCGCAAGATCAACGCCACCCTCCAGCGCGCCGACCAGATCGAGCATATGGAAGGCGGCGCGACGCGCGACTGGTTCGCGCCGATCATCGCCGATGCCGAGGCCGGCTTCGGCGGCCCGCTCAACTGCTTCGAGATCATGAAGGCCTATATCGCCGCAGGCGCCGCCGGGGTGCATTATGAAGACCAGCTCGCATCGGAAAAGAAGTGCGGGCACCTCGGCGGCAAGGTGCTGATCCCCACCCAGGCGCATATCCGCAACCTCGACAGCGCCCGGCTCGCCGCCGACGTCAGCGGCGTGCCGACGGTGATCTGCGCGCGCACCGATGCCGAAAGCGCCCGGCTGATCACCAGCGATGTCGACGAACGCGACCATGAATTCCTCACCGGCGAACGCACCGCCGAGGGGTTCTTCCGCCTCAAGGAAGGTACCGGAGTCGATCACTGCATCAAGCGCGGGCTCGCCTTCGCCAGCCATGCCGATCTGTTGTGGTGGGAGACGAGCAAGCCCAATCTCGACGACGCGCGCCGCTTCGCCGAGGCGATCAAGCGCGAGCATCCCGAGAAGATGCTGGCCTACAACTGCTCGCCGAGCTTCAACTGGGAGAAAAATCTCGACAAGGCGGACATCGCCCGCTTCCAGCGCGAGATCGGGGCGATGGGCTACAAGTTCCAGTTCGTGACCTTGGCGGGCTTTCACCAGCTCAATTACGGGATGTTCGAGCTGGCCCGCGGCTACAAGGATCGCGGCATGGCGGCCTATTCGGAGCTCCAGCAGGCCGAATTCGCCGCCGAGGCGAACGGCTACACCGCGACGCGCCACCAGCGCGAAGTCGGCACCGGCTATTTCGACGCGATCGCCCAGGCCGTCGCCGGCGGCGAGAGCTCGACCACCGCGCTCGCCGAAAGCACCGAAGCCGACCAGTTCAACCAGCAAGCTGCCTGAAAGGAGCAACCATGATGACCAGTGAACCCCAGCGCAGCCGCGCCGTCTTCTCGACCGAGGATTTCCGCCTGCTTCGGGAAGCCGTGGGCACCCACCTTCAGAAGGTCAAGGACCAGCCCGAATCGACCAAATACGCCAATCTCTATCACCGCCTCGGCCGACTCGACTGAGGCAGCGACTTTCCTGGGGAGGAAAGGATGTCCGCCGGGGCGCAGCCCCGGCGGACATTTCCGCGTTCACCTTGGCTGGATGTGCCCGCGGAACCAGTCGGTCAGCGCCTCGACCGACAATTCGCCGGCGGCGAGCGCCAGAAAGGTCATTACCAGCTCGACGTCGTCGCACGCCAGCCGATAGCCGTTTAGGATCAGGAAGGTCTCGCTCACCACCGCCGCGGTGCGCTTGTTGCCGTCGACGAACGGATGGTTGCGCGCAATCCCGAACGCATAGCTCGCGGCAAGCTCCGCGGCGTCGGGATCTTCATAAGCGACCAGGTTCAGCGGCCGTGCCATCGCACTCTCGAGCATGTTCATGTCGCGAACGCCCTCGGCGCCGCCATGCTCGGCAAGCTGCTCGTGATGCGCCGCAACCGCCACCGCCACATCGACCCAGATCCAGGCCCGCCCGATCACGGCTATTTGGCAAGTTCGCGCAAAGCGCTCCGCCGCCGCGCCATGACTTCACGCGCCGCCTTCATCTGCTCCTCGAAGCCCGGGTCATTGCGCGTTATCGAGAAACCGCCCGGCCCCTCGGTCAGGAACAGTTCGTCACCCAGTTCGACACGCAATCGCGCGAGGATCTCCCTGGGAAGCACGACACCGGCGGAGTTGCCGATCTTGATGATCTTGAGCGGCTTGGTCATACATTTGTTATAACACGGCGCGTCAGGCGTTTCCAGCCAATCGCGCGACCCGCGCCAGATGCTCGGCCTTGCCGAACGGAAAGCGCCGATAGAAGAACGCCGCCGCAAAGCCGAGCGACAGATAAAGCGCGGCGAACAGGATCGTCAGCCGGTCGACCGTCTCCACCGGGACGGTCCCGGGCCTCGCTGCCTCAGGGAATCCGGCGATCGCGAGGATCGAGCCTGCGACGAAGATGCCGAGCCCGCTGGTGCATTTCTGGACGAAGAACGCGCCGGCGAAGAATAC
>JASLBO010000214.1 GCA_030146605.1 Sphingomonas sp.
CGCTCGACAACCAGCTTTATGGCGGGCGCGAATGGGGTGTGGACGTGCTGCGCTTCGCCGACGGCACCGAATGGGACACCGCCGCGATCGACTCCAGGTTCTTCGCAAGCCAGACCAGCGCCGGCGATGACGTGATCGACGGCAGCGGCCGGGACGACAATCTGCTCGGCGCGGCCGGCAATGATACCTTGCGCGGCTCAAGCGGAAACGATCGGATCGACGGCGGGATCGGCGACGACTGGCTCGAAGGAGGCGAAGGCGACGACGTCTATGTCTACGCCGCCGGTGCGGGCAACGACACGGTCAGCGAATATACCTATTATTGGGGCAGCTATAACGAAGTGCAGCTGGGCGCCGGGCTCACCCCCACGGAAGTCAGCTTCTCGCGCTCCGCCGACGGGAGCGATCTGATCCTGACTTTCACCCAGTCCGGCGGCTCGATGACGCTTGATAACCAGTTTTACGGCGGCCGCGAATGGGGGGTCGACCTGGTGAAATTTGCCGACGGCACTCAGTGGGATGCCGCCACCCTCAACGCCGCCTATTTCGCCGCGCAGGGGACGGGCGCCCACGAGACGATCAACGGCAGCGGGCTCGGCGATACGATCAACGGCCGCGGCGGCAACGACCTGCTGCAAGGATTCCAGGGCAATGACTGGCTGATCGGCGGAACCGGCGACGATCGACTGGTGGGCGCCGAGGGCGACGACGTCTTCGTCTACGATCCCGGTGACGGCAACGATGTGATAAACGACTATGTCGGCTGGTACGGCAGCTTCGACCGGCTGATCTTCGGCGCCGGCATCGCCGCGAGCGACCTGATCGCGTCCCGCTTGACCTCCGATGGCAGCCATTTGCGGCTCACCTTCAAGAACGCCCAAGGCTCGATCCTGATCGAGAACCAGACCTGGGGCGACGCCGGCATCGAGCGGTTCGAATTTGCCGACGGCACCATCCTGGACGAGGCTGGGATGAACGCGCTGCTGCGCGGCACCACCAACGGCAACGACACGATCGAGGCGCCCGCGGAGGGCGCCGAGATCTGGGCGCTTGAAGGAGAAGATTCGCTGACGGGCTCGTCGGCGGCGGACTCACTCCACGGCCAAGCCGGCAACGATTTCCTCGCGGGCGGCCTCGGCGACGACTTGCTTGAGGGCGGGGCAGGTGACGACACGCTCTATGGCGGCGCAGCCGCCGCGGGCGGCCTAGTCGCGGTGGGGGCGAACTTGGTGGTGAACGGCAGCTTCGAGCAATCGGGCACCGTGACGGGAAGCGGAAGCTGGGGAATGGCGAACGCGACGCTGCCAGGTTGGTCGCGCGTCAACAGCCAACCCTTTGAGCAGGCCAATGCCGGGAACGGCGTGGGGCCCAGCGATGGCAGCTATTGGCTGGACATGGACTCGGCGGGCGGCAGCGGCAGCAACATGGACGTGAGCCAGAGCTTCACCGGTTTCGATGACGGCCAGGTTCTTCGTCTGCAGTTCGATCACGCCAACCGGGCTGGATCGAGCGGCGGTCTCGAAGTTTATTGGAACGGGGTTCTGGTCGCCGCTTATGGCGCCGAGATCGGCAATGCGATGGTTGCGCGCCAGTTTGATCTCGTAGCTACCGCTGGCACGAACAGCCTGCGCTTCGTCGGCACCGGGCCGACGGACAATGCCGGGGCCTCGCTGGACAATGTGCGATTGTTCGCGACCCAGGTCACCGGCGAGGACGGAGGTCTAGATGTAGCCGGCTTCGCAGGGATCTCGTCAGAATATGCGATCAGCGACCTCGGCAACCACACGTTCGAGGTGCGCGATCTCGTCGGTGCGCGCGACGGGACCGACATACTGCAGAATATCGATTGGCTCCGCTTCGCTGATGGCGATGTTGATCCAACGCTCCTCGCGCAGGGAACAGGATCGGAATTCACATCGAGTGAGGGCGCGCAAAGTCGAGCGAATGTCCCGATCTGGTGGGAGGATCGTCTAGCAGACGGGATGCATACAGCGCCTCGGATAGATGAATTTCACTTGGTCTGAGCGCCGGTGGGTGCCCCGCGCTCAATGCCGGATGTCGTGGTGGTAACTGACAGGAGCGCGACGTCACTCGGGCGTATCGACGATTACTGGCGACGAAACTCGCCCGCGACGCCGCTCCCTGGAAAGCGCGTCGAGCGCTGCGGGCTTGGTGCTGCTGCCGTCCTCAGGATCTGGCCTCAAGCGGCGTCCTTTTCGCTCCTGCGAATTAGGGCCTCAGCGCGCAAACGATCGAGCTCGTCAGACCACGCCTGCATCAGTCGGACCCTTTCGTCCCAATAGTCGCCGCGCGAGTAAATCCGACGGACCGTGTTGGAGTCCACATGAGCTAACTGCCGCTCGATGGCATCCGGGGTCCAGCGGCCAGATTCGTTGAGCAAAGTGCTCGCCATTGCGCGAAACCCGTGGGTCGTCATGCGGTCGCCGCCGTACCCCAGGCGCTGTAAAGCTAGATTTAAGGTGTTCTCGCACATGGGACGGTCGCGCTTGCCCTGACAAGGGAACAAGTAGCGGTGCTTCCCGCTGACTGGCTTGATTTCATCGATAATCGCCAGCGCCTGCTTTGATAACGGCACATAGTGCGGGCGCCGCATCTTCATCTTGTCGGACGGAATGGCCCACACCCGCTCTTCGAAGTCGAACTCGCTCCATTCGGCATGACGCAGCTCACCCGGACGAACGAAGAGGTGGGGCGCTAGCCGTAATGCGACGTGCGTCACTCGGTACCCGTCGAAGCCGTCGATCGCGCACATCAAGTCTCCGACCTCAGCCGGCTTCGTGATTGCCGCGAGGTGCTTCACCTTCGGAGTAATGAGCGCACCGCGCAGATCGGCACATACATCGCGCTCCGCGCGCGCCGTCGCCACAGCGTATCGAAAGATCCGTCCGCAAGTGCCTCGCAAGCGGCGGGCAGTCTCGTAATGTCCTTTGGCTTCGATGTGGCGCAGCACCTCGTAGACCTCATGCGCCGAAATCCGGTTGATCGGACGGAAGCCAAGCTCCGGATAGGCAAAGTCGAGGAGCCACTTCTGCTTCTGCAAGGTGATCTTCGCCAGCCCCTCGCGCTCGCACTTGCCGTGCCACTCTTCCGCGACCACCCGGAAGGTGATCTGCTCTGCCATCCTCGCAGCGAGCGCCTCTTCCTTTGCGACCGAGACAGGATTCTTGCCCTCAGCGAGAATTTTGCGAACCGAATCTCTCTTCTCGCGGGCGTCTGCGAGCCCGACGTCGGGATAAACACCGAGCGCCATGGTGTGCTGCTTACCTCCCCACCGATAGGCCAGGCGCCAATAGCGCTGCCCTGACGGTTGTACGAAGAGATAGAGGCCGCCTGAATCGCTGACCTTATACGGCCGCTCTTTGTCCTTGGCGGAGCG
>JASLBO010000215.1 GCA_030146605.1 Sphingomonas sp.
CCTCGTGCTCGCCGGGGCCCTCGCCCCAGCGTATGGCGAGATCGAGATTGGCTTCGGTAAAGTCGATCGCCTCGTCGGCGGGGATCAGCATGAAGCGCAGTTCGCCGTCATTGCGGGCGATCTCTGCGAGCCGCGGCATCAGCCATTTCGCACTCAGATCGTGCGGCGCCGCGATGGTCAGCGATTTGGACGATTGCCCCGCCTGCATCGCCCGCACCGATTCCTCGAACTGGAGGAAGCCCGCCCGCAGCGCAACGAGCCCCGCCTCGGCCTCGGGGGTCAATTCCAGCCCTTTGGTCGTGCGGCGGAACAGCACCACGCCAAGCGTGTCCTCCAGCGCGCGAATCTGCTGGCCGACGGCGGCGGGGGTCACCGCCAGTTCGTCCGCAGCGCGCGTGAACGACAAATGCCGCGCGGCAGCATCGAGCACGCGCAGGCCGTTTAGCGGAAGGTGGGTGCGCTTCATTGCGGCAAACCTCGCAACATGCGCTCCCCTCCCGCTTGCGGGAGGGGTCGGGGGAGGGCCCGACGTGCGTCAGCCGCGCAAACCTCCCCGTCGGCCCCTCCCCTAGCCCCTCCCGCAAGCGGGAGGGGAACCAGGACAGCAAGCCCCCTCACCCCGTCACCGCCGGGGCCGTCAGCGCAAACTTCGGGATCGCCACGTCGAATGCCGCGCCGTCCTCGCCGATCATGTGATAGCTGCCCTGCATATAGCCGGTCGGCGTCGACAGCGGGCAGCCCGAGACATAGTCGAAGCTCGCCCCTGGCTCGATCATCGGCTGCTCGCCCACCACGCCTTCGCCTTCGACGCTGTGCCGCGCCCCGCGCCCGTCGGTGATCACCCAGTGGCGGGTGAGCAACTGGACCGTGAACGGCCCCGCATTCTCGATGCGGATATGATAGGCCCAGAACCAGCGGCCGCGCTGCGGCTCGGACTGTTCGGGCAGATAGGAGACGGAAACGCGCACCACGATGCCGCGAGTCTCGGCCTCTCCGGTGAACAGCGCCTTCATCACCGCGTCGCTCACAGGCCGGCGCGCCCCAGCGCCTGATCGAGATCGGCGATCAGATCCTCGGGATCCTCGAGGCCCACATTGAGGCGCAGCATGCCTTCGGTCACCCCCATCTCGATCCTTTTCTCCTCGGCCACGCCGTAATGCGTGGTGGAGGAAGGATGCGTCATCAGCGATCGCGAATCGCCGATATTATTGGAGATGTCGATCAACTCGAGCGCGTCGAGCAGGGCGTGCGCCTGGCCGCGCCCCACCACTTCGAACGAGAAGATCGGGCCGGCATCGTCCATCTGTCGCTTGAACAGATTGTGCTGCGGGTGGCTGGGCAGCGCCGGGAAGTTGATCCTGGGCACGCGCCCCTCGAGGAAGCGGCCGACCTGAAGCGCATTCGCGCTCTGGCGACGGATCCGCAGATCGAGCGTCTCGATCCCCTTGAGCACCACCCACGCATTGAACGGGCTCAGCGTCGGCCCGGTGTTGCGCGTGAACGGCAGCAGGACGTTGTTGATGAAATCCTCGCTGCCGGTGACCGCGCCGGCGAGCACGCGCCCCTGCCCGTCCATCATCTTGGTCGCCGAATAGGCCACGACATCCGCGCCGAACTCCAGCGGCCGCTGGAGCGCGGGCGTGGCGAAGGCATTGTCGACCACCGTGGTGATCCCGTGCTTCTTCGCGATGCCGCACACCGCCTCGAGGTCGACCACGTCCATCGTCGGATTGGCGGGAGTCTCGAAGAAGAACACCTTGGTATTCGGCCGGACCGCGTCCTCGAACTGCTGCGCGTCGCGCGCGTCGACGATCGTCGTCTCGATGCCGAATTTGGGCAGCAAGGTGTCGGTCAGCCAGCGGCATGATCCAAAGGCGGCGCGCCCTCCGACCAGATGATCGCCCTGCTCGAGCTGGCAGAGCAGAGCAGCGGTCATCGCCGCCATCCCCGTCGCCATCGTCCGGCACGCCTCGGCGCCCTCCAGCAAGGCGATCCGCTCTTCGAGCATCTGCACCGTCGGGTTCTGCAGCCGCGAATAGGTCATGCCCTGCTGTTCGCCGGCGAACCGCGCCGCGGCGTCGCCCGCGCAGTCATAGGCATAGCCCGAGCTGAGGAAGAGCGCCTCGCTGGTTTCGCCGAATTCGGATCGCATCGTTCCGCCGCGGATCGCCTGCGTTGCGGGCTTCCAGTTGCGGGTGACGCTGCGATCCTGGCCGGTACGACGCTTCATGATTTTGCTTTGCAGGGGGGAGGCGCCCCGCGTCAACCGTGCATAGTCCTCCCTCGCGCAGCGGAGAGATCTCGCCGAAGGCGACGGAGGGGGCCTCTCCGCAAATACGCCCGCGGTCACGCCCCCTCCGTCAGGCTGCGCCTGCCACGTCCGCCGCTGCGCGAGGGAGGATTTAGGTATGGGACACCCTCAAAGCTTGGGCTATCCACCCCAACCATGCTCGACCGCCTCAAGGCTCTCCAGACCCGCCCCTGGCTCGTCGCTTTGCTGCTGGGCCTCGCCGCGCAAGCGCTCTTCACCGTCCATCTCGACCGGCCGAGCCGAATCATGTTCGATGAGGTTCATTACGTCCCCGCCGCGCAGGCGCTGCTCGCGCTCGAAGGCCCGCGCAATGTCGAACATCCGCTCGTCGGCAAGGAGCTGATCGGCGCCGGTATCGTGCTGTTCGGCGACAATCCGATCGGCTGGCGCGTCTTCACCTCGCTCGCCGGCACCGCCACCGTGCTCGGCGCCTTCGCCTTCGTCTGGCTGCTGCTCGGCTCGATGCGCGCGGCCTTGATCGGCGCGGTGCTGACCGCGCTCAACCAGACCGTCTATGTCCAGGCGCGCACTGCGATGCTCGACATCTTCCTCGGCGCCTTCCTGCTCTGGGCGATGGTGGTGATGCTATGGGCGATGAAGGGCAGCCCCGCGCAGGTCCGCCGCCGTTGGATCGGCGCCGGGGTGCTGCTGGGCCTCGCGGTCGGCACCAAATGGGCGGCGATCCCCTATGTCGCGCTCGCCTGCCTCGCGTTCCTGATCCTCCGCCTCCGCGACGCCCGCGCCAAAGGCCCGGTGCACTGGCCGGGCCTCGGCACGATATCCGGACTGCTGGTCCTCGGCGGCGTCAGCATCGCTACCTATCTCGCCACCTTCTTCCCCGCCTTCTTCTACGAGCGCGATCCGCTCACGCTCGCCCGCCTCATCCCGCTCCAGCAGGAGATGTACGCGCTCCAGACGCAGGTGTTGACCAAACACACCTACCAGTCCGACTGGTGGAGTTGGCCGCTGATGCTCCGCCCGATCTGGTATTTCTACGAATGGGATCAGGGCGCGCAACGCGGCGTGCTGCTGATCGGCAATCCGGTGATCATGTGGGGCGGGCTGATCGCGGTGCTCGCCTGCCTGTGGGCGTGGATCAAGTCGCGCGCGATCCGGCCGCTGGCAGTGGCGCTGTTATGGATCGCCAGCCTGGGCATCTATGTCGTGATCCCCAAGTCGCTCGGCTTCTATTATTATTACCACCTCTCGGGCATATTCCTCTGCCTAGTGCTGGCGGTCGCATTCCACCATTTCGACCGCGGCGAGGGCAAGGGCCGCGAGGAATGGTTCGCCGCCGCCGCGTTGGTCGCCTTCGTCTATTTCTACCCGATCCTCGCCGCGTCGCCGCTGCCCAACGATCAGGGCTTCACGCACTGGACCTGGTTCACCAGCTGGCGCTGAGAACTCCCTCTCCCTTCGGGAGAGGGATCTAATACCGCCCCCAGGTAAACCGCGACGACAGCGCGAAATTCCAAACCGCCGCCACGGCGATCCCCGCCAGCGCCGACAAGCGCCAGTCGCCATGCTGGACGTTGTGGAGGAACGCCGACACCCCGACATTCGCCACCGCGCCGACTGCGCAGACGAGGCAGAAGCTCACCCAGCCGCCGATCAACGCACGCACGCCCTTGAGCCTCTGCTCGCGATAGGTCAGCGTGTTGTTGAGGAAGAAATTGAACGTCATTGCCACGACCGTGGCGACGATCGTCCCCGTGACGAACGGCCAGTCCAGCCCGCGGAACAGCGCGCCGAGCACGAGAAAATGGACCGCGGCCCCCAGCGCGCCGATCGCCGAGAACATCGCGAAGCGCACCGGCACGATCCTGCCGAACATCCGGTCGTAGAGCGCGATCAGATATTCCATCGCGACGACGTGATCGAGCTTGCTCTCGCCCTCGGTGCGGATGCGGAAGGTGTAGGGCAATTCGCGGAACTTGAGCGGGTGCGGCGCCGCGGTCATGATGTCGAGCAGGATCTTGAAGCCGATCCCCGACAAGGTCGGCACCAGATCGCGGACGATCTGGGTGCGGATCATGAAGAAGCCGCTCATCGGATCGCTGAGATCGGCCTTGAGCACTTTCCGCGAGAGCCTGGTCGCGAACGCGGATTTGGCCACGCGGTCGCGGTCCCATTCGCCAGTCCCGCCCCCCGCGACGAAGCGCGAGCCGACCACCACTTCGAGGCTGTCGTCCCCCTCCAGCGCGTCGAGCATCGCCGGCAGGATCGTCTCGTCATGCTGCAGATCGCCGTCGATCACCGCGACGAACGGCGCCGCGGTCGCGCACATCCCCTCGATGCACGCCGAGGACAGCCCGCGCCGCCCGATCCGCTGGATCACCCGCACCCGCTTGTCGATCCGGCCCAGTTCGCGCGCCGCCTGCGCGGTGCCGTCGGGGCTGTCGTCGTCGACGAAGATCGCTTCCCAGTTGCGGCCCGCCAAAGCCTGATCGAGCCTCGCGACGAGCGCGGCGACGTTGCCGCGCTCGTTGAACGTCGGGATGACGACCGCGAGCTCGAGCAGGTCGGGCGTCACGCGAGTTCGCGCAACACGGCGTCGCCCATCTCGGTCGTGCTCAGGCTGCCGCCCAGATCGGCGGTCCGCGCGCCCTTGGTGAGCGCCGCGCCCACGGCCTTCTCGATCCGCTGCGCCGAAGCCTCGTCGCTGAGGCTGTGGCGCAGCAGCAGCGCCGCCGACAGGATCGCCGCGCACGGATTGGCCTTGCCCTGCCCGGCGATGTCGGGTGCGCTACCGTGGATCGGCTCATACATGCCGTTGTCGCCGCTCCACGCGCGCAGCGAGGCCGAGGGCAGCATCCCGATCGAGCCGGCGCACATGCTCGCCTGATCGGAGAGGATGTCGCCGAACAGATTGCCGGTGACGATCACGTCGAATTCG
>JASLBO010000308.1 GCA_030146605.1 Sphingomonas sp.
GCTCCAGTTCCTCGCGCCCTATACCGGCACTGCGATGGGCGAGTATTTCCGCGACAACGGCATGCACGCGCTGATCGTGTTCGACGATCTGTCGAAGCAGGCGGTTGCCTATCGCCAGATGTCGCTGCTGCTGCGCCGCCCGCCGGGCCGCGAAGCCTATCCCGGCGACGTCTTCTATCTCCACTCGCGCCTGCTCGAGCGCGCCGCCAAGATGTCCGACGCGTTCGGTGGCGGCTCGCTGACCGCACTGCCGATCATCGAGACCCAGGCGGGCGACGTGTCTGCGTACATCGGGATGTACGCCGAAACGTCGCCTGCCTGCGTCTCGATGATCGGCAGCGCGGTGAGGCTGCCGCCACCCTTGGCGTCCGACATTTTGGCGGCGCGCTCGAGCAGGCGCGAATGGAGATAGAAGACGTCGCCCGGATAGGCTTCGCGGCCCGGCGGACGGCGCAGCAGCAGCGACATCTGGCGATAGGCGACGGCCTGCTTGGAGAGATCGTCGAACACGATCAGCGCGTGCATGCCGTTGTCGCGGAAATACTCGCCCATCGCAGTGCCGGTATAGGGCGCGAGGAACTGCAGCGGCGCGGGCTCCGAAGCGGTCGCGGCGACGACGATCGAATATTCCATCGCGCCGTTCTCGGTCAGCGTCTTGACCAGCTGCGCGACGGTCGAGCGCTTCTGGCCGACCGCGACATAGACGCAATAGAGCTTCTTGCTCTCGTCGTCGCCGGCATTGACGCCCTTCTGGTTGATGAAGGCGTCGATCGCGACGGCGGACTTGCCGGTCTGGCGATCGCCGATGATCAGCTCGCGCTGGCCGCGGCCGACGGGAACGAGCGCGTCGATCGCCTTGAGCCCGGTCTGCATCGGCTCCGACACCGACTGGCGCGGGATGATGCCCGGCGCCTTCACTTCGACGCGGCTGCGCTGATCGGTGACGATCGGGCCCTTGCCGTCGATCGGATTGCCGAGGCCGTCCACGACGCGGCCGAGCAGGCCCTTGCCGATCGGCACGTCGACGATCGCGCCGGTGCGCTTGACGATGTCGCCTTCCTTGATCTCGGCGTCCGAGCCGAAGATCACGACGCCGACATTGTCGGCCTCGAGGTTGAGCGCCATGCCCTGAATCCCGTTCGAGAATTCGACCATCTCGCCGGCCTGGACATTGTCCAGCCCGTGGATGCGCGCGATGCCGTCACCGACGCTCAGCACGGTGCCGGTCTCGCTGACTTCGGCTTCGGTGCCGAAGCTGGCGATCTGGTCCTTGATGACCTTGGAAATTTCTGCGGCGCGGATATCCATGGTGTAAGCCTTCAGCCTTTCATCGCATGCGCGAGGGAGTTCAAACGGGTCTTGATCGACGAATCGATCATCTGGCTGCCGATCTTCACGACCAGCCCGCCGAGGAGCGAGGGATCGACCGAAAGATCGACAGAGACGTCGCGGCCGAGCCGGGTGCGCAGCTGCGCCTTGAGCGCATCGACCTGATCGTCGTCGAGCGGGTGCGCGGAGACCACTTCGGCGGTCGTCTCGCCGCGATATGCCGCCGCCAGCTGGCGGAACGCGCGGATGATCGCGGGCAGCTGGTTGAGCCGGCGGTTCTGCGCGACCACGCCGAGGAATTTGGTGGTGGTCGGGTCGAGCCCCAGCACGCCTGCCGTTGCCGCGATCGCATTCGCGGCGGCGCCGCGCGCGACCAGCGGGCTCTGGGTCAGCGCCTTGAAGTCAGCCGATTCGTCGAGGGCCTGGCGCACCGTGGTGAGGCTCGCCTCGACCTGGACCAGGGATTTCGAGTCACGCGCAAGCTCGAACAGGGCGGTTGCATAGCGTCCGCTTAGACTTGCCTGAATACCGCCGGAATTCTCCACGCGTGTCGGTTCCTCTTGGAGGGTTCGGAATTGGCCCCATGCAAATAAAGGGGCACGCCGAGTGGGCGCCCCGATGGGTCGCGGCGCGGTTAGCATCGGTGTCACGGGGATGCAACCCGACTCCTCTGGACAAGCGGCCGCAGAGGTGGTGCTCTACGCCCGAAAACATCAAACCGGGGGGTTGAGATGAAGCGGAAGGCGTTGCTCGTGGCCTCGGCGCTGGCGTGGGCCGGCGTCGCACAGGCCGAAGTGCTCGAAATCACCGGGGAGTTCCCCGCGAACAATCGCGAGGCGAGTTTCCTCGAATCGGTATCGGTCGAACGCTTTGGCGGCAGCGACGGCTCGGCGCTGCAGATCGCGATCGAGCGCGCGCTGGGCGGAAGCCAGTTCCAGTTGCTCGCCGGACGTGCCGGGCGCGACACCGCCGAGGGCTCGATTTCGGGAAGCGTCTCGTCCGGAGTGGATGAAAGCAATTTCCGCAAGAAGGAAAAGCAGTGCGTCTCCAAGGACGATAAAGGGAAATGCACCAAGGAGGAGCAGGTCGAGATCACCTGCAAGCGCCGGATCATCGACATCAAGGCCGACATCCGCATCGTCCGCAACACTGACGGCCGCATCCTCTATTCGCAGCCCAGGCCGTTTCGCGAGGAAGTGAGCTGG
>JASLBO010000275.1 GCA_030146605.1 Sphingomonas sp.
AGCGCTCGATGCCCCCACCGCGCGCGGCGTCGCCGAGCGATTGCTCCGTGGCGCGCTGCAGATGCAGATGAGCGACTGCGAGCCGCGCGGCTGCCTGCGCGTGATCAGCTCGGTTGCCTGCGGCGTCGAGGCCGAGTCGATCCGCGATGAGGTGATCGCCCGGCGCAAGTCTTCGTCCGACGCGCTGATCAGGCGCTTCGAAAAGGCCGAGGCTGCGGGCGAGCTCCCCGAGCATATGAATGCCGAGGCGCTTTCCGGCTATCTCGTCGCATTGCTTCAGGGGCTCGCGCTGCAAGCCGGGGCAGGGGCCAGCCACGAAGAGCTCGAGCGGCTCGTCGAGACCAGCCTCGCGGTGTGGCCGACGAAATAAGCTGATGGCGGAGAAAACGCCGCCCTCTTTCTTCGCCACATCAATGACTCCTGGTGTCCGCCGATCCCCATCAAAGGGAGACGGGCTTCACGCCGGATCTGGCGATACGCCCTGACCTCCCTACCCCGCGAGGGAAATTTCGTTTCGGATCCCTCTCGACAATAAAAATACCAACCAGTATAGAAAGCCCTTGACGCATCGCAGCACGATTTCTATACCAGTCGGTATGGAAGTGATCCGTCACCTTCGACATCGGGACCAGACGAAGGAGCTGCCTATGCGTCAGCCTTGCAAACAGCGGGATCAGGCGAAGACCTGAACCAGCGGCGCTCCGCGCGCCGATCCACATTCCGGCACGGCCAACCCGTCGCGCGAGCATCGCTCGGGCGGGGAGGGTCCGCGCCTTTGCGACAACAATTTCGCCGGTGATCCCGTGGCATGCGCCGCGGGGCAGGGGAGCGGCATGTCCGCCGCCGGCAAGAAGGGAGTAAGACCATGGCCTATCTCAACTTTTCCGCGCTGCAGGGCAGCCCCGTCGCGACGCCCGCCGACGTAACCGTTGCGCCGCGCACCCACACCGGCTTTTCGGCGCTCGAATGGCAAGTCGTGGCGATCGCCCAGAACGATCGGCTCTCGTCGCTCCGCAAGCCGGGCAAGCTCGCCACTGCGCTCGCCATGGTCTTCGGCGGCCAGCGCGCCAACCCCGAACTCGCCGATACGCGGCTCGAGGCGCTCCGCCGTCTCGCGGTCCATGCGTGGCACAAGGGGTACACCGTGCCGCGCGCCGCGATCCGCGCCTTCCATGAGGCGGGCTTCACTCTCGAACAATATGAAACGCTGCTCGCCAGCATCAGCCGGGGCCGGGCAGCCCTCAATCAGGGAAATCGTGCATGAACATGATCACGCGTATCGATCCGGTCGAGCCGAGCGCTGCCGACCCGGATCCTGTCGATCGCAAGCGCCGTAAGCTCTGGCAGAAGGGCGCGGTGATCGCGCTGCCGGTCGTCCTCGTCGCCGGCGGGGTGGGCCTGTTCTACCGCGAGGCGCCGGCGATCGCCGCGCCGCCGCCGCCCACCGTCACCGTCGCCCAGCCGCTGGTGCGCGAGGTCAATGAATGGGACGATTATGTCGGCCGCTTCGAGGCGAGCCGCAGCGTCGAGGTGCGGCCGCGCGTCTCGGGGCAGGTCGTCGGCATCCACTTCACCGATGGCGCAATCGTCCAGAAGGGCCAGCTGCTCTTCACGCTCGATGCGCGTCCGCTCGCCGCCGCGCTCGCCGAAGCCCGTGCCGGACTGGCCAGCGCGCAGAGCGAGCAGGCCCTCGCGGAGTCCGATCTCGGCCGCGCTCAACGGCTGGTCGCGGTCGAAGCGGTGTCGAAGAGTGATGTCGAGCGGCTCCAGGCGCGCGTCCGTGCGGCGCGCGCTTCGGTCGCCGCGGCGCAGGCCCGGGTCCGCGCCCGCGCGCTCGATGTGGAATTCACCCAGGTCCGCGCGCCGATTTCGGGCCGCATCTCGGATCGCAAGGTCGATGCCGGCAATCTGGTCGCGGCGGGCGAGGGTGCAGCCGGCTCGCTGCTCACCACGATCAACGCGCTCGATCCCATTTACTTCAGCTTCGACGGTTCGGAGGCCTTGTTCCTCAAGACCAAGCGCGCCGCCGCCGCGGGTGGAAAGGAATCGCCCGTCGAGATCCGGCTGCAGGACGAGCCCGATTATCGCTGGAAGGGCCGGCTCGATTTTACCGATAACGGGCTCGATCCGCGCTCGGGAACGATGCGCGGGCGCGCGGTGCTGAGCAACCCGGGGATGTTCCTCACTCCCGGCATGTTCGGCAACATGCGGCTTTCGGCCGGCGGCACCGCCACTGCATTGATGGTTCCCGATGCCGCGGTCAGCACCGATCAGGCGCGGAAAGTGGTGATGGTAATCGGCAAGCAAGGGTCGCTCGAGCCGAGGCCGGTCGAGGTCGGCCCGGTGGTCGACGGCCTGCGCGTCATCCGCTCGGGGCTCACCGCGCAAGACCGCGTCGTCATCGCCGGCGCGCAACTGGTCCACCAGCCGGGCGTCAAGGTCCAGATCAGGCAAGGCAAGGTCGAGCCGCTCAAGGCGGCGGAGGCCCCGGTCATCTCGGCTCCGGTCACGGGCGAAGCCACCTTCGCACGTTGACCGACCTGCCGCCGGGCGGTCCCCAAGGCCCGGCGGCAGGACCCAGAATTCGCATTTTCCGTTCGCCCTGAGCTTGTCGAAGGGCAGCCTGCCACGCGCGCATCGCATGCGGCTCGCGGGCCTTCGACAAGCTCAGGCCGAACGGGGAACCTGAAATCCTCCAGCGAGGAGTAGGCCCATGCGCCTCTCGCGTTTCTTCATCACGCGTCCGATCTTCGCGGCGGTGATCGCCGTCGTGATCACGATCATCGGCGCGATCGCCTATCTCGGGCTTCCGATCTCGCAATATCCCGACATCGTGCCCCCCACCGTCACGGTCAGCGCCAGCTATCCCGGCGCCTCGGCCGAGACCGTCGCCGAGACCGTCGCCGCGCCGATCGAGCAAGAGATCAACGGCGTCGACGACATGCTCTACCAGTCGTCGCAATCGACCGGTGACGGCAACGTGACGATCACGGTGACCTTCAAGTCGGGCACCGATCTCGACGCCGCGCAGGTGCTCGTCCAGAACCGCGTCGCGGTGGCGACGCCGCGCCTGCCGCAGGAAGTGCAGCGCCTCGGCGTGGTGACGCGCAAGACGACGCCCGACTTCCTGATGGTGGTCAACCTGATCTCGCCCGACAATTCGGTCGATCGCAGCTACATCTCCAATTACGCGCTCACCCAGGTCAAGGACCGTCTCGCCCGCATCAACGGGGTGGGCGACGTCCGCATGTTCGGCGCGCGCGACTATGCGATGCGCATCTGGATCGATCCGGGCCGCGCCGCCGCGCTCGATCTGACCGCGGGCGACATCGTCCAGGCGCTGCGTTCGCAGAACATCCAGGTCGCGGCGGGTACGCTCGGCCAGCCCGGCTCGACTCCCGCCGGCAATGCCTTCCAGCTCAACGTCGAGACGCAAGGCCGTCTCAAGGACGCCGGCGAGTTCAGTCAGGTGGTGATCCGCACCGATGCCGACGGGCGGCAGGTGCGCGTCAGTGACGTGGCGCGCGTCGAGCTCGGCGCGGCGGACTATTCCTCGAACACCTATCTCTCCAACCAGCCCACCGTGATCCTCGGCGTCTTCCAGCGCCCGGGCTCGAACGCGCTCGCCGCCGCCACGGCGGTCGAGGACGAGCTCAAGGCGATGTCGAAGAACTTCCCCAAGGGTCTCGAATATCGCGTCATCTACAACCCAACCGAGTTCATCTCGCAGTCGATCGACGCGGTCTATCACACGCTGGGCGAGGCGATCCTGCTCGTCGTGCTCGTCGTCATCGTCTTCCTCCAGAACTGGCGCGCGGCGATCATCCCGGTGGTCGCGATCCCGGTCTCGCTGATCGGCACGATGGCGGTGCTGCTGCCGCTTGGATACTCGCTCAACAACCTCTCGCTGTTCGGCCTCGTGCTGGCGATCGGCATCGTCGTCGACGACGCGATCGTCGTGGTCGAGAACGTCGAGCGGTGGATCGAGCAGGGCTACGCCCCGCGCGACGCCGCCTACAAGGCGATGGACGAGGTGACGGCCGCCGTCATCGCGATCGCGCTGGGGCTGTCGGCGGTGTTCATCCCCGTCGCGTTCATCAGCGGCATCAGCGGCCAGTTCTACCGGCAGTTCGCCCTCACCATCGCCGTTTCGACGCTGCTGTCGGCCCTCAACTCGCTGACCCTCAGCCCCGCGCTGGCGGCGCTGATGCTCAAGCCGCGGCACGGGAAGCAGGACTGGTTCGCCCGCACGCTCAACTTCCTGTTCGGCTGGTTCTTCCGCCTGTTCAACCGCGGGCTGGACCGCTTCACCGAGGGCTACGCCACGCTGCTGCGGCGGGTGGTGCGGTTCGGGGTCGTGGCGCTGCTGCTGTACGGCGGGCTGCTGCTGCTCACCTACCAGGCCTTCCGGACGGTGCCGACGGGCTTCATCCCCACGCAGGACAAGGGCTACCTCGTCGCCAACCTCCAGCTCCCCGACGCCTCCAGCACGGAGCGGACGGACGCGGTGATCCGGCGGATGGCGCAGGTCGCGCTGCGGACGCCGGGCGTGAAGGACACCTTCGCCATCGCCGGCTACTCGTTCCTCAGCCAGACGAACCAGTCGAACGCCGCGGCGATGTTCGTGGTGCTCGAGCCGTTCGAGCAGCGCGTGGGCGACCCGCAGAAGTCGTCGGACGCCATCGCCGGCAAGCTGATGGGGGAGTACGCGCAGATCCAGGAGGGCTTCGCGCTGGTGTTCCCGCCCCCGCCGGTGCAGGGGATGGGCTTCGCCGGGGGCTTCAAGATGCAGGTGCAGGACCGCGCCGGCCGCGGCACGCCGCAGGAGCTGCAGGCGGTCACCGAGCAGCTCATCGCCGCCGCCGCGCAGACGCCGTACGTCAACCCGCAGGCGACGATGACCACCTTCCGCGCCAGCGTGCCGCAGTTGTACGTGGACGTGGACCGCGAGAAGGCCAAGACGCAGGGCGTTTCGGTGACGGACGTGTTCGAGTCGCTGCAGGTGTACCTCGGCTCGCTGTACGTCAACGACTTCAACTTCCTGGGCCGCACGTACCAGGTGGTGGCGCAGGCGGAGCCGCGGTTCCGCGCCCGGGCCGAGGACATCCGCCAGCTCAAGACGCGCAACGCCGCCGGCGAGATGGTGCCGCTGGGGTCATTGATGGACATCCAGGACACGACCGGCCCGGCGCGCATCAACCGCTACAACCTCTTCCGCTCCGCCGAGATCAACGGCCAGGCACAGCCCGGCATCAGCAGCGGCCAGGTGACGGCGGAAATGGAGCGGCTGGCGCGCGACACCCTGCCGCCCGGCTACGGCTTCGAGTGGACGGAGCTGACGTACCAGGAAAAGCTCAGCGGCAACACCGCGCTGTGGATCTTCCCGCTGTGCGTCCTGTTCGTGTGGCTCACCCACTCGGCGGAGTACGAGAGCTTCGCACTGTCCACGGCGATCATCCTCATCGTGCCGATGTGCCTCTTGTCGGGCATCTTCGGCGTGTGGCTGCGGGGGATGGACAACAACATCTTCACGCAGATCGGCTTCGTCGTGCTGGCGGGCTTGTCGGCGAAGAACGCGGTGCTGATCGTGGAGTTCGCCAAGCAGCAGCAGGAGCACGGCAAGGGCCGCTTCGAGGCGGCCGTCGAGGCGGCGCGACTGCGGCTGCGGCCGATCCTGATGACCAGCTTCGCGTTCATCCTCGGCGTCGTGCCGCTGGTCATCGCCACCGGCGCCGGCGCCGAGATGCGCCAAGCCATCGGCACGACAGTGTTCTTCGGCATGCTCGGCGTGACGTTCTTCGGCATCTTCCTGACGCCCGTGTTCTACGTGGCCATCCAGTGGGTCGTCGAGCGCGGCTGGCGCGACCGCGGCGGCGGCGCGACGCCGGCGGGCCACGGCCGCACGATCGCGGCCCCCGTTCCCGTCGCCGCCGGCAACGGGCACGGTAATGGTAACGGCGGCGGTGAAGCGGACGGGTCGCGCGGGGACGGGTCGCGCGGGGACGGGTCGCGCGGGGACGGGTCGCCGTGACGTGACTCGGGTGTGGTGAAAGCAGGTTCCGCCGGGGACGCCGGCAGTCGCTTCGCGGTTTCGCGTACACTTTTGG
>JASLBO010000315.1 GCA_030146605.1 Sphingomonas sp.
CATCGAGGGTACGCTGGGCAAGGCCTTCGGGGTGATGGGCGGCTATATCGCCGCCGACCAGGTCGTGATCGACGTGATCCGCAGCTATGCGCCGGGGTTCATCTTCACCACGTCGCTGTCGCCGGTGCTGGTTGCCGGCGCGCTCGCCAGCGTGAAGCACCTCAAGACCTCTACCGCCGAGCGCGACGGCCAGCAGGCTTCGGCCACGATGCTCAAAACCCTCATGGCCGAGGCGGGGCTGCCGGTGTTGCCTTCGACCACGCACATCGTCCCGCTGATGGTCGGCGATCCGGTCAAGGCCAAGAAAATCAGCGACGTGCTGCTCGCCGAATACGGCGTCTATGTCCAGCCGATCAACTATCCGACCGTGCCGCGCGGCACCGAGCGGCTGCGCTTCACCCCCGGCCCCGCGCATGACGAGGCGATGATGCGCGAACTCGTCGGCGCGCTGGTCGAGATCTGGGGACGGCTGGAACGCGCCGAGCCCGCGCAGCTATTTCCGCGGCCGACCTGGCCGGACGTCATGGGTGAACGGCGCATCGCCGCCTGAACGCACCTGATTCAACCGCATAATTCGTCGGACGGCCTCCCCACGAGGCCGCCGGTCAGTGGAGCAGACTATGGAAGACGATATCCTCTTACGCAGCGGCGGCTGGCTGTTGATCGCGATCGTAGCGGTCTTCGCCGCCGCCGTCGCCGCCGACACTCCGTTCGCGATCCATATGGGCATCGCCGCGGCAGCCGCGACGCTCACTGCTTTTGTGTCGATGCGCGGGATCAGCCTGCTCCCGACTCGCTCGGCAGAGGCGCGCGCGCTCGAGCGCTATGACGACGAAGTCATCCGCTGGGGGGTGATCGCGACGGTGTTCTGGGGCGTCGTCGGCTTCCTCGTCGGGATCGTGATCGCCGCGCAGCTCGGCTATCCGGGACTCAACCTGCCGACCGAATTCACCACCTTCGGCCGGCTGCGCCCGCTCCACACGTCGGCCGTGATCTTCGCCTTTGGCGGCAACGCGCTGATCTGCACCAGCTTCTACGTCGTCCAGCGCACCTGCCGGGCGCGGCTGGCGTTGCCGGGCCTCGCGAAGTTCGTCTTCTGGGGCTATCAATTGTTCATCGTGCTCGCCGCGACCGGCTACGTGATGGGCGTCACCGAGGGCCGCGAATATGCCGAGCCCGAATGGTATGTCGACATCTGGCTGACCATCGTCTGGGTCTCGTACCTGGCGGTGTTCGTCGGCACGATCCTCAAGCGCTCCGAGCCGCACATCTACGTCGCCAACTGGTTTTATCTCGGCTTCATCATCACTGTGGCGATGCTCCACCTGGTGAACAATCTGTCGCTGCCGGTGTCATGGGTGGGATCCAAATCCTATTCGCTCTTCGCGGGCGTGCAGGATGCGCTGACCCAGTGGTGGTACGGCCACAATGCGGTCGGCTTCTTCCTCACCGCCGGCTTCCTCGGCATGATGTATTATTTCGTGCCCAAGCAGGCCGAACGGCCGATCTACAGCTACCGGCTGTCGATCCTCCATTTCTGGTCGCTGATCTTCCTCTACATCTGGGCCGGGCCGCACCACCTCCATTACACCGCGCTGCCCGATTGGGCGCAGACCCTCGGCATGGTGTTCTCGGTGATGCTGTGGATGCCGAGCTGGGGCGGCATGATCAACGGGCTGATGACGCTCAACGGCGCGTGGGACAAGGTCCGCACCGATCCGATCATCCGGATGATGGTGTTCGCGCTCGCATTCTACGGGATGAGCACCTTCGAAGGCCCGCTGATGTCGATCAAGAGCGTCAACTCGCTCTCGCACTACACCAACTGGACGATCGGCCACGTCCATTCGGGCGCGCTCGGCTGGAACGGCATGATCACCTTCGCAGCGATCTATTACATGACGCCGCGGCTGTGGGGCCGCACCCGGCTCTATTCGCTGCGCATGGTCAACTGGCACTTCTGGTGCGCGACCCTTGGCATCGTGCTCTATGCCTCGTCGATGTGGGTGGCGGGGATCACCCAGGGCCTGATGTGGCGCGAGTACGGCGACGACGGCTATCTCGTCTATTCATTCGCCGAAGTCGTCCAGGCGATGCACCCCTATTACGTGATCCGCGTCGCGGGCGGGCTGCTCTACTTCACCGGCGCGCTGTTCATGGTCTGGAACGTCTGGATGACGATCGCCGGCAAGCTTCGCGAGGAGGCGCCGATGAGCGGCGCCCCCTTCGATCCCGAGCGCGACCGTCCGCTTCCCGCTCGCGGCGCCGCGAGCGCCTCCCCGCAACCGGCGCTCGCCGACGGTTCGCCCGTCGCTGCCGAATAAGGAACCGCGACCGATGGCAAACATCGTCCAAGGCCATAAGAAGATCGAGCGCAACGTGACGTTGCTCGCAGGGCTCGCGCTCGTCACCGTCGCGATCGGCGGCATCGTCGAGATCGCGCCTTTGTTCTGGATCCAGTCGACCGTCGAAAAGGTCGAGGGGGTGCGCCCCTATACCCCGCTCGAGCTCGCGGGCCGCAACATCTATATCCGCGAGGGCTGCTATGGCTGCCACAGCCAGATGATCCGGCCGTTCCGCGACGAGACCGAGCGCTACGGCCATTACAGTCTCGCCGCCGAGAGCATGTACGATCACCCGTTCCAGTGGGGCTCGCAGCGTACCGGCCCCGATCTCGCGCGGGTCGGCAACCGCTATTCGGACGAATGGCACGTCCAGCATCTCAAGGAACCGCGCGCGCTGGTCCCCGAATCAATCATGCCGCGCTACGCCTTCCTCGCCGATCGCGACCTGAAAGGGGACGACATGGCCGCCCACCTCAAGGCGCTGCGCGCCGAGGGCGTGCCCTATACCGACGAAGACATCGCCAAGGCGGTGGCGGATGTCCAGACGCAGGGCCGCGGCGACGGCGACTCCGCCGATCTCGCCCGCCGCTATCCCAAGGCGCAGTCGCGCGATTTCGACGGCAAGCCCGACCGCGTGACCGAGATGGATGCGCTCGTCGCCTATCTCCAGGGACTCGGCACGCAGGTCGACTTCGCCGCCGCCGCGGCACGCGAGAAGTCGAAATGAGTTACGACGCGCTCCGCCATTTCGCCGACAGCTGGGGACTGGTCATCATGGCCATGGTGTTCCTGATGCTCGCCGGCTGGCCCTTCCTGCCTGGCGCGCGCAGCGGAAACGCCCGCGCCGCCGACAGCATCTTTAGAGACGAGGATAGCATCGATGGCTGACAACAAGCGCATCGACGAAAAGACCGGCACTTCGACCGTCGGTCACGAATGGGACGGCATCGAGGAACTCGATACGCCGATGCCGCGCTGGTGGCTGTGGACCTTCTACGCGACGATCCTGTTCGCCATCGCTTATTGCGTGGCGTTTCCGGCGTGGCCGATGATCAGCGGCGCGACCGAGGGGATGCTCGGCTGGACGAGCCGCGGCCAGCTGGAGACCGAACTCGCCGCCGAACGTGCGCGCCGCGACCCGGTGCTGCGCGCGCTCGCCACTACGCCGATCGAGCAGTTGCCCGCCAATCCGCAGCTCTTCGCCGCCGCAGTCGAAGGCGGTCGCTCCGCCTTCAAGGTGAACTGCGCGGCCTGCCACGGCGCCGGCGCGGCCGGCAGCAAGGGCTATCCCAACCTCAACGATGACGACTGGCTGTGGGGCGGCGATCTCGCCGCGATCGAACAGACGCTGGTGCACGGGATCCGCCAGCCGGGGAACGATGCGACGCGCCAGTCGCAAATGCCCGCTTTCGGTCGCGACCAGATGCTCGCGGCGCAGGATATCGACGACGCGGTCTCCTATGTCCGCTTCGCATCGCGCCAGGAACCGGCGAGCGTGTCCTCGCGGCGCGGGCAGAAGCTCTTCGTCGACAATTGCGCGGCGTGCCACGGCTCCAACGCCGAGGGCAATCGCGCGGTGGGCTCGCCGAACCTTACCGACAAGATCTGGCTCTATGGCGGCGACCGCGCGGCGCTGAGCGAGACGATCGCCAATTCGCATAACGGCGTCATGCCCGCCTGGGGGAAGCAGCTCGATCCGGTGACGATCAAGATGCTGGCCGCTTATGTCCATTCGCTGGGCGGCGGCGAAGCGGTCGGCTCGCCGCAGTTGGCAGCGAGCGCGGCGACCGCCGGCGCGGCCGCCGCGAAGTGATCGCGCGATGAACGCCCCCGCTGGCCCCGGCCCTTCGCCGCACCTGTTCGAGGCGCGGCGCAAGGTGCTGCCCAAAGCGGTGGACGGTGCGTTCCGCCGCTTCAAATGGGCGGTGATGGCGGTCACGCTGCTGATCTATTACGTCACGCCTTGGCTGCGCTGGGATCGCGGCGCCTGGGCGCCCGACCAGGCGGTGCTGGTCGATCTCGCGCATCGCCGGTTCTTCTTCTTCTCGATCGAGATCTGGCCGCACGAATTCTATTATGTCGCCGGCCTGCTGGTGATGGCGGCGATCGGGCTGTTCCTCGTCACGTCGGCGGTCGGCCGCGCCTGGTGCGGCTATGCCTGTCCGCAGACGGTGTGGACCGACCTGTTCCAGCATGTTGAGCGGCTGATCGAAGGCGATCGCAACGCCCAGCTGCGCCTGCAGGCCGCGCCCTGGGGCCCGAACAAGATCGCGCGCCGCGCGGCCAAGCATGGCATCTGGATCGTGATCGGCGCTCTCACCGGCGGCGCATGGATTTTCTATTTCGCGGATGCCCCCACGCTCGCGCGCCAGCTCGTCCGTGGCGAGGCGCCCGTGGTCGCCTACACCACCGTCGCGATCCTTACGGCCACCACCTATGTGCTCGGTGGCATGCTGCGTGAGCAGGTGTGCCAGTTCATGTGTCCGTGGCCGCGCATCCAGGCCGCGATGATGGACGAGCGCTCGCTCACGGTCACCTACAAATTCTGGCGCGGCGAACCGCGCACCCACGGGCTCAAGCGCAGCAAGGCGACCGAATCGCAGCCGGTCGAATTGCTGCAGACCGGCGACTGCATCGATTGCAACGCCTGCGTCGCAGTGTGCCCGACGGGCATCGACATCCGCGAAGGGCCGCAGATCGGCTGCATCACCTGCGGTCTATGCATCGACGCGTGCGATGACGTGATGCTCCGCGTCGGCCGCGCGCCCAAACTCATCGCCTACGCCACCGAACTCGACGCGCGCGCCGAGCAGGCGGGCGAGGCACCGGTGGCGCCGCTCCGCCGGCTGCTGCGGGCGCGGACGCTCGTCTATTTCGGGGTGTGGTGCGCGATCGGCGTGGGGATGCTGGCGATGCTCGAGGGCCGCACGCGGCTGGAGCTCTCGGTGCTCCAGACGCGCAATCCCTTGTGGGTGCAGCTCAGCGACGGGACGATCCGCAACGCCTACCAGATCCGGATCCGCAACCTCGAGGCGCGGCCGCGCGAAGTCGAACTGACCATGACGGGCGCGGGCGTGATATGGCCCGAAAGCGGCAACCGCGAGCACGCCGGGCGGAGCGTGCGCATTCGTCTTGAAGCCGACAAGGTCGCCAAGGAGCGGCTGTTCGTCGCCGCGCCGCAGGCGGGCCCGCAGCGCAGCGACATTCGCTTCCACATTCGCGCGCTCGACGGCGAGGGGGAAACCGCCTCGACCGCAACCTTCTTCGAACGCCCGGAGACCGGACAATGACCCGACGCTTCACCGGCTGGCACATGGCTGGCATCCTGATCGGCTTTTTCGGCGTGGTGATTGTGGTCAATCTCGTCATGGCGACCAGTGCGGTGCGCACCTTCGGCGGGGTCGTGGTCGCCAACAGCTATGTCGCGAGCCAGCGCTTCAACGGCTGGCTGGGCGAGGCGCGGGCGCAGGATGCGCTCGGCTGGCGCATTGACGCGCAGGGCACCCAGGCCGGCGCGCTGGTCGTTCGCCTCAGCGGCCCCGCGGGTGCGATCGACGGCGCGGTGGTGACGGTGGAGGCCGAGCACCCGCTCGGCCGCCTGCCGGGGCGTAGCTTCGCACTCGGCGCGCTCGGCAACGGCCGCTATTCGGCCCCGCACGCGCTCGCCGCGGGCCGCTGGCGGCTCCGGTTCGAAGCGCGCGCGAGGGGGCGTGCCGCGCGGTTCGTAGAGGAAATCCGGCTGTGAACGCGCCAACATCGCTGCGCCCCGCCGCCGCGCTGGCCGGCACAGATCTTGTCGTCGACGGGCTTCGCTGCGCCAGCTGCATCGCCAAGCTGGAGCACGGTCTCCTCGCGCTTGACGGCGTGATCGAGGCACGGGTGAACTTCACGACGAAGCGGCTTCATGTCGCGCACGACCCCGTGCTCGATCCCGACGCGTTGATCGCCGGCGTAGAGGAATTGGGCTTCGAAGCGCACCTTCTCGCCGGGACCGGGACCATGAACCGCGAGAGCAAAAGGCTGGCCCGCGCGCTTGCCGTCGCGGCGTTCGCGGCGATGAACGTGATGCTGCTGTCGGTCTCGGTCTGGTCGGGTGCCGACGGGGCCACGCGCGCGCTGTTCCACTGGCTTTCGGCGCTGATCGCCCTGCCCGCCGTCGCTTATGCCGGCCGCCCGTTCTTCGAGAGCGCCTGGCGCGCCTTGCGGCAGGGACGCACCAACATGGACGTGCCGATTAGCATCGGCATCACCCTCACTTGCGCGATGAGCCTGTACGAAACCGCCGTTCAGGGGCCACACGCCTATTTCGACGGGGCGATCATGCTGATCGCCTTCCTGCTGGGCGGACGGCTGCTCGACAGCGTGATGCGCGAACGCGCGCAGGATGCGGTGACCTCGCTGCTCCGGAAGCTCCCGGACGACGTCCGCGTCCTCGGAGACGATGGGCAGGTGCGCAGCCTCGGAATCGCCGAGGTGCGGACAGGGATGCGCGTGCTGATCCCGGCGGGCGACAGGATCGGAGTCGACGGCGCGGTCGAGGCTGGCGTCAGCGACGTCGATCGCAGCATCGTCACCGGCGAGAGCGCGCCTGAGCCCGTCGCGCCGGGTGGCGCCGTGCTGGCCGGGACGATGAACCTCACCTCGCCGCTTACCGTCCGGGTCACTGCGATGGCGACCGACACCGTCATCGCCGACATCGCCCGGCTGATGGAGGCCGCCGGACAGCACAAGTCGCGCTACGTCCGCATCGCCGATCGCGCCTCGCGACTCTACGCGCCCGCGGTCCATCTGCTCGCCGCGCTGAGCCTCGCCGGATGGCTGATCGCCGGCGCGGGCTGGCACGAGGCGCTGCTCATCGCAGTCGCGGTGCTGATCATCACATGCCCCTGCGCGCTCGGGCTCGCGGTTCCGGTCGCGCAGGTGGTCGCCTCGGGCGCGCTAATGCGCCGCGGCATCCTCGTGCGCGACGGCGCCGCGCTCGAGAAGCTCGCCGCGGTGGATACCGTGCTGCTCGACAAGACGGGCACAGTCACGCTCGGCCAGCTCACGCCCGTCGCCGGGATGCCCGAGGGCCCGGAGCAACGCCGCATCCTGCTCGCGCTCACGCTCGGCACGCGCCATCCGCATGCGCGGGCGATCGCGGCCGCGCTGCAAGGCGACGGCGTCGTACCCGCCTTGGCCAGCGAGCTTCGCGAAGTCGTCGGCACCGGCGTCGAGGCGATATTTGAAAGCCGCCGCGCCGCGCTCGGCCGCCGCGACTGGGTCGCGCCGGGAGAGCGCGCACCGGCGACGGATAGCATTCACACCTGGTTCGCGGTCGGTTCCGCACCCGCTTCGTGCATCCGCTTCGCCGACACGGTTCGCGTGGACGCCGCCGCCGCCGTGACGCGGCTCAGGAAAAGCGGCCTCAACGTGCAGTTCGTCTCGGGCGATTCCTGGGTAGTCGTGCGGGCGCTGGCGCACCAGCTCGGTCTGTTCGCCCGCGGGCAGATGTCGCCCGCAGACAAATATGACGCCGTGTCGCGGCTGGAAGCGGCAGGCAAGCGCGTCCTGATGGTCGGCGACGGCGTCAATGACGGCCCCGCGCTGAAGGCCGCATCGGTCGGCATGGCGCCATCGGCGGCGAGCGATGTCGGGCGGCGGGCGGCGGACATCGTCTTCTTCGGCGATCGCCTGATGCCGGTGCCGGTCGCGATCTCGGCGGCGCGGCGGACGATGCGCGTGGTCCGGCAGAATTTCGTCCTTGCGGTCGGCTATAATGTGCTTGCGGTGCCCCTGGCGATCGCCGGATATGTCACGCCGCTGGTCGCCGCGCTGGCGATGTCGGGCTCATCGATCCTCGTCGTTGCCAACGCCCTCCGGCTGCGCGGCGCCGCGCGATGAGCATCGTCGCCATCCTCATCCCCGTCGCGTTGCTGCTCGGCCTGCTCGGTCTCGGCGCGTTCTTCTGGGCCTCGGCGAGCGGCCAGTTCGACGATCTCGACGGCGCGGCGCTGCGCATCCTGATCGAGGACGAGAGCGCTGTCCCACGCGACAACGCGCCATGAAACGTCGCGTCGCGACGATTCTCGCGATGGCCGCGATGATGTCGGCCGGCGCACCTGGTGCCTTCGCCTCCGCATCCGAGCCGTTGATCGGACGCATGTGTGCGCATCCGGCCGACCTGCCGGCGCCGAAGCGCGATGGCCGCGATTGCCCCGGCGCCTGCCACGCCGCCTGCGCCCGGAATGCGCGCGGCGAGTGCGACGAAGACGACGGCGACTGACGCCGCATCCGGGAAATCCACAAGTGCCGGCAGATACCGCCGCTGGCATGGCGCAAAGATGAGCAGCGCCCACGCAATCGCCGCCGCCGACAGCGGTTGGCCCTTCCACCCCGAATTGCTCGCCACGCCGGTGCCGCGCTACACCAGCTACCCGACCGCGGCCGAGTTCAGCGACGATTTCGACGACGCGGCAATGGGCGCCGCCCTCGATGGCGTCGCGCCGGATGCGCTGGTGTCGCTCTATCTCCACATCCCCTATTGCCGCGAGATCTGCTGGTATTGCGGCTGCAACACCGGCGCGGCCAATCGCGCATCGCGCCTGCATGGCTATCTTGACGCGCTGCGCGAGGAAATCGCGTTGGTCGGCGGGCGCCTGGGCGGACGGGGGCGGATCCGGCGCATCGCTTTCGGTGGCGGCAGCCCGAACGCGATCGCTCCGGAGGCGTTCGACAGGCTGGTGCAGGATGTCGCCCGCGCCTTCACGCTCGACGATCCGATCCTCTCGGTCGAGATCGATCCGCGCGGGTTCGACCAGGCCTGGGCCGACGCCTTGCGCCGCAACCGGGTCAGCCGGGTCAGCCTCGGCGTGCAGACGCTCGCGCCGCACCTGCAGGCGGCGATCGGCCGCGTCCAGCCGCGCGAGATGATCGAGGACGCGGTAGAGTTGCTGCGAAAGGCGGGCGTCACTTCGATCAATTTCGATCTGATGTACGGCCTTCCCGGCCAGGCGGAGCAGGATCTGCTCGAAACGCTGGAGGAGGCGGTCGCGATGCAGCCGGATCGGCTGGCGGTCTTCGGCTACGCCCATGTCCCGCACCTGATCCCGCGCCAGCGCCGCATCGACGCAACCGCCTTGCCGGACGCCCGCCAGCGCTTTATCCAGGCCCAGCTTGCGCACGATATGCTCCTGGGAGAGGGCTTCGTGGCCGTGGGCTTCGATCACTTCGCGCGGCCGGAAGATGCCTTGGCGCGGGCCGCGCGCGCCGGCCAGCTGCGTCGCAATTTTCAGGGCTTCACCGAGGACCAGGCCGACACGCTTATCGGGCTGGGCGCCTCGGCGATTAGTGCGTTTCCCGACCGCCTCGTGCAGAACGAGAAGAATGTCGGCCGCTATCGCGAGGCGATCGCCGCGGGAACCCTGCCGGCTGCACGTGGCGTCCTGCGCGACGCTGAGGACCGCCTCCGCGGCGCGATCATCGAACAATTGCTGACCGCGGGCGTCGCGGATTTGCCCCAAGGCCTCGATCTCGCCGGCGCACACGAGAAATTGCGCGCGTTTCGCGCACGCGGGCTCGTCGCGATCGAGGGGGGCAAGGTCCGGCTGGCGCCGGAGGCGCTGCCTTATGCGCGCGGGATCGCCGC
Source organism: Sphingomonas sp. (assembly GCA_030146605.1). Classification (GTDB taxonomy): domain Bacteria; phylum Pseudomonadota; class Alphaproteobacteria; order Sphingomonadales; family Sphingomonadaceae; genus Sphingomonas. Next base: position 9,973 of record JASLBO010000315.1, read on the forward strand.
CGCATTCGACCGCTATCGCCAGGCCAGCGCCTCCCGCTTCAGCTCGGCGATCTGACCCGGCCATGATCGCGGCCCTGCCCGCCTTTTTGCCCGGAATGGCGCTCGCCGGTGCGATCGGGTTGCTGATCGGCTTCGAGCGCGGCTGGCAATTGCGCGACGAAGCACCGGGACAGCGCGTCGCCGGCGTGCGGACCTTCACGATGCTGGCGCTGCTCGGCGGCCTTGCCGGGCTGACCGCGGCCGGATCGCTGCAATGGGTGGCCCTGCTGGTCACCGCGAGCGCCGCCGGCGCATTGCTGACCGGCCACGCGATCGAGATGTGGCGCGATCGCACGGTCAGCGCGACGGGGGCGATCGCCGCGCTCGCCACCTTGTTGCTGGGGGCGCTCGCATCGACGGGCCAATATGCCCTCGCCGCCGTCGCGGCGGCGGCGCTGGTGGCGCTTCTCTCGGCGCGCAAGCCGCTTCACGCGCTGTTGCTGCAAAGCTCGGAAGACGACGTCAAGGCGCTGGTCCGCCTCGCTCTGGTCGTCCTGCTTGTGCTGCCACTACTGCCCGACGCGGCGATGGGCCCCTATGCGAGCCTCAACCCAAGGCGCCTGTGGTTCGTCGTGGCCGTCGTGAGTGCGATCTCTTTCGGCGGTTATGTGCTGACTCGCTGGCTCGGCGGGAAGAAAGGCGGGCTGCTCGCTGCTGCGATGGGCGCCCTGATCTCGTCGACTGCAGTGACGCTGGCCTGCGCGCACGCGATCCGGCGCGACGGCGGGATCGCCAACCAGGCGGGGATCGCGCTCGCTTCCGCGATCATGCTGACGCGAACGATCCTGCTGGTGGCGCTGCTCGCGCCGCTGGCGCTTTCGGACGTTGCCGCGCTCGTCGGGCCTGCTTTGCTGATCGCCGTCGTTGCAGCGCTGGCGCTGCTGTGGATCGCCCATAAAGGCGAGGGAATGCCCGCCGAAATCCCGTCCAAGCCCCCCGGCCTCGGCATGGCCCTGCTATTCGCGGCCCTCGTCGCCGCGATCACGCTGGCCGCAGCCTGGCTGGAGCATCGTGTCGGCCGCGGCAGCGGTGCGGCGATCATCGCAATCGGCGGCATGGTCGATGTCGATTCGGCAATCGCGGCGATCGGCGCGTTGCCGCAATCGGCGCTCTCGCCGAAGCTCGCGGCGCTGGCGATTGCAGCGCCGGTCGCTTTCAATACCCTCCTCAAACTCGCGCTGACGCTGGGTATCGCCGGCTGGCGCGGCGCACGCTGGGCAGCGCTGGCGCTGATCGCGCCCGTCGTTGCGATCGCAGCCTGTACCGCCGCCTTGCTCCTCTAGACGTCAGGATCGAAGGGTTGGGCCGGCTATCCATGACTCTTTGCGCGGGGTCCGTAAACATCCCAATGGGAGCTGCGGAACGGCAACCCTAACCTTGCCGACATGACCAAGACCATGCGCGCAGCCGTGGTTCGCCAATTCGGCGAACCTCTCGTCATCGAAGAGCGGCCGATCCCCGAGCCCGGCCCGCGGGACCTGCTGGTGCGCGTCGTCGCGAGCGGCGTCTGCCACACCGATCTGCACGCCGCGCGAGGCGATTGGCCGGTGAAGCCCAGGCTGCCCTTCGTCCCCGGCCACGAAGCGGTCGGATATGTCGCCGCAGTCGGGCGCGAGGTTCGCGACTTCAGGGAAGGCGATCCGGTGGGCGTTCCCTGGCTCCACGACGCATGCGGCCATTGCGAACATTGCGGCACCGGCTGGGAGACCCTGTGCGAGAGCCAGCGCAACACCGGCTACAGCGTCGATGGCGGCTACGCCGATTACGTGGTGGCGCCCGCAGCATATGTCGGCCGGCTTCCCGACAATCCCGATTTCGTCGCTCTGGCGCCGATCTTGTGCGCCGGCGTCACCACCTACAAGGGCCTCAAGGAAACCGAGGCGAAGCCCGGCCAATGGGTCGTGATCTCCGGCGCGGGCGGTCTCGGCCATGTAGCCATTCAATATGCAAAAGCGATGGGACTGCACGTCGCGGTGCTGGACGTAGCTGACTCCCGGCTGTCGCTGGCGCGCGAATTGGGTGCCGATCTCGCAGTCAACGCCTCCGACGGGGACGCCGTGCAGCAGGTGCTGCGGGCAACCGGAGGCGGCGCCCATGGCATTCTGGTTACCGCGCCCTCGGTTCCAGCCTTTCGCCAGGCGATCTCGATGGCGCGGCGCCGCGGCACAGTCAGCCTCGTCGGCTTGCCGCCGGGCGATTTCCCCACACCCATCTTTGAAGTGGTGCTCAAACGCCTGACTATCCGCGGCTCGATCGTGGGCACGCGAACGGACCTGACCGAGGCGCTCGCTTTCGCCGCCGAGGGGAAAGTCCGCACGCGGACAACGGTCGAGCCGCTCGAGAAAATCAATGACGTGCTCGCCAGGCTCGCGGCGGGAAAGGTCGACGGCCGGGTCGTCCTCAGCCTTGCCTGATCGCGGCGCCGGACAGCCGCACTCCCTTGGCAACAGCGTGGTCAGACCTGGATGCAGACTTCAGGCGCGCTCCGGCCACCGCGCGTCCGACATTGCTGCGTGCGAACTGCCGGTCGCGACGGGCGACGCCAATCGCGAGCTTCTGCGCTCCGCCGATCGGCCGCGGCCGGATCGAGCGAGCCCCCTTTCCCGTACCGTCACGAGCCCTCAGATGGCATGATGCTCGGCCGGTTGTTCAAACCGGGTGCGCCTGCGTTCCGCCAGGATTTCGCTGCATAGGCGCCGGAGGGCGTCGCGAACCTGTTGCTGGCATTCGTCGACATATCGCACAGACGTTGGCTCGATGATCGCGTCGAAGTGGACATGGTTCACGCTGGCGAGGCCAAAGATCGCTTTCAGATACACATCGAACGTCTGGCGAAGACCAAGCCATTGCCCCTGTTCTTCAAGCCAGGGCTTCGTCGAAGCCGACGAAGTGACGAGTGTCAGCCGCTTTCCTGCGAGGGGCGGATGTCCGGTACCGGACACGAGGTTCCGTGCAGCGAAACCCGCCCCCATAACGCGATCGACATAGCCCTTGATGATCGCGGGAGGCATTCCGAACCAGATCGGGTAGACCAGAATGATCGAGTCCGCGCTTCGCAGCAGCTCCAGTTCGGCCGCCGCATCTTTGCCTGGGATCGCGCCGTCAGTGGTGCGCTCGCCGGCACGAAGCCGAGGGTCGAAGTCGAGCGCATACAGGTCGCGCAGCACCGGCTCTTGCCCGCAGGCGCGGATCGTATCCCCGCACGTCGCCGCCACCGTATGTGCAAACCCTTCGGGGCCGGGATGACCGAGGACAATCAGATGGCGGATCTTCGTGTTCCCAGCGCTCATCCGAACCTCCTCAAATGAATGGGTGCCGGGAGACGATCATGGCCAGGAGCTCGAGCACCAGCACTGCCGCCAGGCCCAGGCCCCCTATCGCGACACGCGGCTGATGCCTTGCCAATTGCGCGAACCTTCCCGAGGCAGATGCCAATGCGTGTGCCATGCAATCCCTCCATCACGAGGTAGGCAGACTCTATTGATCTCGTCAGCGCCGATATCCGGTTCTATACTTATGAACACCGTTGCGCGGATGTTTCGAGCAGCCGTGGCGGTCGAACCGGCTGTTGGCGGCGCGGTGCAGGGCCGAAGCACCCCCCCGCGCGACGGTTAGACTGGCTCGCCCGAAAGCAACGGCTGAAGCGCGCTCGCGATGTTGCGCGCCTGAAGCGGCTTTTCGACTCGCAGCGCATCGGCGAACCGGTCGGGGAGCGCCCAGCGGTCATAGCCGGTTGCGAAGGCGAAGGGCACGCCACGCTCCCGGAGTGCGTCGGCCACGGGGAAGACCAGGTCGCCGCGCAGATTGACGTCGAGCACCGCGGCATCGATGCGCTCTTCCTGCCCAATCAGTTCGATCGCGTCCTCCACGCTGGGAACCGGTCCGAGGACCACGGCACCGGCGTCGCTGAGCGCGTCGCTGACGTCGTCCGCGAG
>JASLBO010000336.1 GCA_030146605.1 Sphingomonas sp.
CAGGCGTACGCCGGTGAACTGCCAGCGCTGGTGCGGATAGAAGAAGTTGCGGTAGCTCGCCCGGACATGGCCGCGTGGGCTCGCGCAGCTGCCGCCGCGCAGGACGAACTGGCCGCTCATGAACTTGCCGTTATATTCGCCGACCGCGCCTTCGGCGGCGCGGAAGCCGGGATAGGGGCGAAAGGCGCTGCCGGTCCATTCCCAGACGTCGCCGAAGAAGGCGGGACCGCCGTTCGCGGGACGCGGCTCGATCGGGCCGGCGGCATCGAGCTGGTTGCCGCCGTTCGGATCATGCCCGCTCGCCATGGCTTCCCACTCGAATTCGGTGGGCAAACGCGCGCCGGCCCAGCTGGCATAGGCGTCGGCCTCGAAAAAGCTGACATGGGTGACCGGTGCGGCGGGATCGACCGGGCGGCGGCCGTCGAGCCCGAACCGCGTCCACGCGCCTTCGCGCTGCTCCCAGTAGAGCGGCGCGGCAATGTGGTTCGCCTGAACCCATGCCCAGCCGTCGGCGAGCCAGTGGCGCGGATCGCGATAGCCGCCCTCGGCGATGAACGCCGCCCATTCGCCGTTGGTGACGGTGCGGTCGGCGAGTGCGTGCAAATGGAGCAAGGCGGCGTGGCGGGGGCCTTCGCAGTCGAAGGCGAAAGATTGCGAAGCTTGTCCACATCCGACCTCGACGCGGCCCGACATGCCCTCGATCCAGCCGACCGGGGCGGGCATCGCCACCGGGACCTTGGGGTCTCCGGGCCAAATAGCTGGTTCCAAAGGGTTTATCGAGAAATGATGGAGGATGTCGGTGAGCAGGAGCTCCTGATGCTGCTCCTCATGATGGCAGCCCAAGGCGACAACATCGCGCGCATCGGTGGAAAGATCGGGGAGTGCGGCGAGCAGCGCCGCATCGACCGCGCCGCGCCAGGCGAGGATCTCCGCCAGCGACGGGCGCGACAGCATGCCGCGGCGCGGGCGGGCGTGGCGCGCGCCTTCGGCTTCGTAATAGCTGTTGAACAGGAACGGCCAGCGTTCGTCGTACAGCCGATAGCCGGGCAGGTGATCGCGCAGCACGAAGGTTTCGAAAAACCACGTCGTATGCGCGAGATGCCATTTGGCGGGCGAGGCGTCGTCCATCGACTGGATCGTCGCATCGGCGTCCGAAAGCGGCGCGACGAGATCCGCGCTGAGCGCGCGCACCGCGGCAAAGTGCGACGCGAGGGCGGAAGCCGGGTTTACGTCGCGCTCCGTTCTCATAATGTTCCCCCTACGGCGCGGCCGTCGTAGCGTCAATCTGAAATCAATTCAGGTTAGCGCGAGGCGCCGGGCACCCATAGAACGTCGCCGGCGCCATTCCGGTTCATCGCACGCGCGGCCACGAAGAGCAGATCGGACAGGCGGTTGAGATAGGTCAGCGCGGCGGGGCGCAGCGCCACCTGCGCGGCGGCGCCGACGGCGGTCCGCTCGGCACGGCGCACCACGGCGCGGGCAAAATGGAGCGCGGCTGCGGCCGGCTCGCCCGCGGGGAGGATGAAGCTGGTGAGCGGATCGAGCGCGGCGTTGAGATGATCGATCCGCTCCTCGAGCCATTCGACCTGGCCGGCGACGATGCGCAGCGCGCCTTCGATCTCCACCGGGGTGGCGAGATCGGCGCCGAGATCGAACAGATCGTTCTGGATGCGGGCCAGCATCTCGCTGAAGCTGCCCGGACCCAGCGCGGCGCGCGCCACGCCGATCGCGCTGTTCGCTTCGTCGACGTCGCCGATCGCCGCCATGCGCGGATCGGCCTTGGACACGCGCGACCCGTCGACCAGCCCGGTGCTGCCGTCGTCGCCGGTGCGCGTGTAGATCTTGTTGAGCTTGACCATCGGCGCCGTCCTACGCCCGCATCGCGCGATTTGCCATTCCTCGCGGCGAACGCGGTTACTCGTCCGCTAAGGCTGTTGCGCGACGCGGCGTCAACCACTGCGCGCTATAAGGTCAGGAAGGGGAGTCCCGCCATGAACCCGACCGACGACAAGAACGACGCCCTGATCGCCCGGCTGGCCGAGGCCGACCGACGCACCAATCCGCGCACGCCGACGGCGCTGACCGCGACGATCCGCGCGAGCGGGGAAGTGCGCCGAATCAAGGGCGAAGTCGCCGACGTCTCCGTGGAGGGGTGCAAGATCTACACCTGGGGCCTGCACGAAGGCGACGAGGTTTGGATCGCGATCGCGCACCTCGCGCCGATGCCCGCGCGGGTCTGCTGGGCGGGCGAGGGCGTGGTCGGGCTCAAGTTCAAGGGCACGCTCCACCAGTCGCTGGTGACCCATCTCGGCTTCCTGTGAGCCGCACGGGGTGAGACGATGCGCCGTCCGCCCCTGCTCGATCTCGAACTGGCGGTGCTGATCGGCGTGCTGATGATCGCCCTGATCTGGTGCGTGGCGATGCTGATCCGCTGAGCGGACGCGAAGCCCGGGGCGATCAGCCCTTGGACGACAGGGTCAGCAGGAGCAGTGCGATGATCGCGATCGCCACGGCCTGGAGCAGGATGCGCTGCTGCATCAATTTGTTCGAGCGGAGCGCGCGGTCGCTGGGGCCCTCGCCCTCCAGATCGCTGGTCGTGGTCTGGGCCATGTTGACCAGCCCCTTGATGAGCACGAAGACGACCGCGAGCATCGCGGCAATGAGCAGGGCGGCGAGGAAGAAGGTCATGCCGACTCCCTACGCCTTTGCCGGCGCGAATCCAACCGGAAGCAGACCCCGGCGCAATCGATCGGCCAGCGCGCGGCCATCCACGCCGGCGAGGCGCATCGCCTCGAGCGTGGGCGCGCGGTGGCGCTTGGCGAGACGCCGGCCGTCGGGGCCGAGCAGCAGATCGTGGTGGCGATATTCGGGGGTCGGCAGGCCGAGCAGGGCCTGGAGCAACCGGTGGATGTGGGTGGCGTGGAACAGATCCTTGCCGCGGACGACATGGGTGATGCCTTGCGCGGCGTCGTCGACGGTGACGGCGAGGTGGTAGGAGGCGGGGGCGTCCTTGCGGGCGAGGATGACGTCGCCGTGCGCAAGGGGCTCGGCGCGGATTCGGCCGGCGAAGGCGTCGTGCCAGTATAGATCCTCCCCGGAACGGGGAGGGGGACCAGCCGCAGGCTGGTGGAGGGG
>JASLBO010000408.1 GCA_030146605.1 Sphingomonas sp.
GGTCCGCGCGATCTGGCCGCGCAGCGAGGCGACTTCGGACTGCACCGCCTGGAGCTGCGGGTTCTCTTCGCCCTGGAAACGCTGGAGCGTCTGCAGCTCGACCAATTTGGCCTGGAGCTGCGCCTCGAGTCCCGCACGCAGCGACAGCGCCGAGCCGAGCTGCGCCTCGGGTTCGGCGAGCCGGTTGCGGCGGCGGAAGGCAGTGAGCGCTGCCTCGCTCTTGACCACGCGTCCGGCCGCCTCCTTGAAGCGCTGCTGCACTACGTCGCGCTTGCGCTGGACGCGGTCGCGACCGAGCGCGATGATCCGGTCGCTGATCGCCTGGACGTACGCGCGCGTCATCGCCTCGGCCTGAACTGCGTCGTGCGCGCGGACCTCGACTTCGACGATTCCGCCGGTGAGCGAGTGGATGTCGGCCTTCTTCGCCAGCGCGATGCGGGCGCGGTTCTGGCTCGCATAGCCTTCGGGGCCGACCAGCTTGAGCTTCGCGATCACCGCGTCGGTCACTTCGGTGCCGCGGGCGATCGCCAGATACATGTCGATCGGCTGCTTCGCCCCGCCGAACAGAGCGGCGAAGCCCTGGAGCTGCCCGCCCAGCGCGTTCATCATCGAGCCGAGCCCGATGCTGTTATTGTCCTGCGGCACCAGCTTGGCGCGCGCGACATAAGGCTGCGGGAAGACGCACAGCAATGCGAGCAGCACGGCCAGCACCGCATAGCCGATCCGCCGCCGGCGCGGGTCGCGCACGAATGCGATCGGGCTCATTTGGTGAGCGACCTGATCGAGGCCGCGCCGACCAGCCCGCCGAACAGCGTGCCGGTGATGTCGCGCATCCTCGCCCAGAATTCGCCGCGATTGGCGTCGATCGGAACGTAGACGAGGTCGCCTGGCAAAGCGGCCGCGCGCAGCACGCGCTTGCCGTCGGCCAGCACGGTGCCGTTGGCGCGCACGACGAAGACTTCGCTCTTGTCGCCGAGTTTCTGAACCCCGCCCGCCAGCCGAATGAAATCGCCGATCGTGACGCCGTCGCGCCAGGCGAAGGAGGCTGGCGTCGGCACCGCGCCGAATACGCCCACCGTCACGGGGCGCGGCGGCACGTAGATCGTGTCGTTATTCTCGAGGATCAGCTCGCCGGGCAGCGCCTCGGCGGTCACCGGCAAGTCGAACACCAGCCGCCCGCTCGGTTTGCGCTCGCGCAACTGGTCGACGATCGAGCGGACGAGCGTGAGATTGGCCGGCTGGACGAGCTGCGCGCGATTGGCCGACGTCACCGGCTGCGACGTCAGCAGCAGCTCGACGTCCTGAACCGCCCGGTCGAAGCTCTGCTGCTGCTGCGCCTTGACGCTCTCGCGCGTGATCACGCTGGCATAAGGGAAGGCCTGCCCGGTCAGCCCGCCGGCCCGCGCCACTACGTCCGCCAGACGCGTGCCCGGCTTGAAATAATAGCGGCCGGGCTTCGATACCTCGCCGCTGATCGTCACGAGCACCGATTGCTGCTCGAGCGGCCGGGCGATGCCGACATTGGAAAGCACCCGGACGATGTCACCGCGGCGCGCCTTGCGCATCGTCGCCTCGGACGCGCTCAACTCCTCCCAGCCGGTCTGCCCGCGGCCGAGCGAGTCGAACACCATCAGCCTGCTCGAATCCGCCACGGTGTTGACGCCGCCGGCATAGAGGATCGCGTCGTTGATCGTCTCGCCCGGCGCCAGCTCGAAGATCGCCTCGCGGTTGACGCTGCCGATCACGGCGACCTGTTCGCCGGCGGGCGCGATGTAGAGCACGTCGCCATTCTGGAGCACGGCATCGCCGCTGCGGTCGCCCTTGAGCAGCAGGTCGTAGAGATCGAAATCGGAGACCAGGCGCCCGCCGCGGCGCAGCTGGATCGAGCGGAAGCTGCCGCCGGCGGCGGGGCCGCCCGAGGCGAGCACGGCATTGACCAAGGTCGACAGGCTACCGACCGTATAGGAGCCCGGCGCCGCGGCGAAGCCGGTAACGTAGACGGTCACGCCGTGCAGCCGGCCTACCGCCACTTCGAGCTGGAAGCCACGATATTGCCGCGAGACGCGGCGGGCGATCACGTCGTGCACATCGCCATAACGCACTCCGGCAACGGTGATCGCGCCGATCCGAGGCACGAAGATCCGCCCCTCGCTGTCGATGGTCAGCCGGAGATTTGCCGCCTGCACCGGGCCGGTAAGGCCGAGGACAAGTTCGTCGCCGGGGTTGAGGCGGTAATCCGGCGGCACGGTCGCGCTGGGTCCGGCAGTGAAGTCGCGCGCACCCGGCACCAGCAGGTCGGTGCCGAAACGCCGCAGCGGCGTTCCCGCCGCCGCCGAGACGAAGCTTTCGAACTCGCTCGGCCGCGTCGGCGACACGGGTTTCGCGGGAGTCTCTTGCGGGCGCTCGCGCGGAACCGCGACCGGTACGTCGATCACCGTCGGCTGGTACGGAGCGACCTCGGCCTGCGGAACCGCGACCTGTGCCGCCGCCGCCCGCCGGGCGAGGGGATCTGCTTGTTGCTGTCCGCCCGCGACCGGCGCGGCGAGCTGCGCCGCCGCCGGCATGGGCTCGACGGCGAGAACGCAGCCGGCGAGAAGCATGCATCGGGCAATCATGAGGCGAGGCATTCCAGTTCGGTAAGGCCGGCAGCAGAGCCGAGCAGGACAGTCGCGGCCCGTTCCCACAGCTCCTCGTCGGCGCCCGCGAGGACGCCGATCCCGGAACCGCCAACGCGATAGGTCGAGCGATCCCAATGGGTGATCCGGCCGCCCGCTTCGGTGAGGAACAGGGCGCCGGCGGCGTGGTCCCAGGGCAGGATGCGCTGGAACAGGGCAATGTCGTCCTCGCCGAGCACGAGCCGCGGGTAGCTCGCCGCAGCGCAGCGCGGGACGGGGACGGTGGTCAATTGCAGGTCGGATTCGGCGTGGACCCGTTCGCGCCGATCGGGCGCGAGAAAATGGGTGCCC
>JASLBO010000411.1 GCA_030146605.1 Sphingomonas sp.
GATTCAATGGTCGAACGAGCCCGGCTTGTTGCCGCGCGTCCGCTACGGTCCCGATCGCGGCAAGGAATGGAGCGAGATCGACGACGAATCGCTCGCCCTCTTCCTGGGCGACCGCGACGTGGACGTCCGCCACACCGCGCAACAGGAGCATATCCGGCGGACCGGCGGCGGTTCGGTGGGTCGCAATGCCGCCACGCAGGATTTGCTGCTCTAGACCCTACGCATCCTCCTCCCTTTCGGGAGGGGAGCAACGTGGCGCTTAACGCTAACGCCGCCCGGCGATCAGCGCGCGCACCCCTTCGAGTACCCAGCCATAAACGAGATGCGACGCCGCTCCGTAAGCGTGGCTGACCAGCGGTGTATCTTCGGCTGTGGGCCCGAATCCGGCGGCAGGCACCGCCGCCTCGTCCAGCAATGCCGCCGTCGCGATGCCATAAGCGCTGCCGAAGCCGGCACTAGCATCGGGCTTATACTCGGTGAGTACCCCATAGACGCCGCCGATCACCGCGCCGGCGATATAATGAACCGCTTGCCCGGCCCGCTTGCGATAAGGCTCCGGAACGGGATCGCCGATCACCGCGACGCTCGCGGCATCGGCCGCCTTCAGCGTTGCCGGATCGTCATCGCCATCGGAACCGGGAAGCAGCTTCTGTGCTTGCGCCTGGAACGCCGCCATCGCCGCCGAAGCGACCAGCCCCGCAGCGACGCCGGCGAGTAGCCCGAGGAAGGGACGCGGTTGCTGTGCCATGTGCTGCTCCGGTTTCTCGGGATTATCCGACTGCCCGAACGCGGCCGCCGCGGTTCGGTTCAGCGCGCCCTCGGGTCAATATGCGAGGCGTGTCGCGACCAGCTTGTGCTTCGCGAGCTTGACCTGAACGCTGTCGGCCCCGGCGAGATGCCCTGCGCCCACCGCGACGAACACTGTGCCCGGCTTTTCGAGCCGCTTGCCGATCCATTCGGCCCAGCGTGCATTGCGATCGGCGAGGAGCACCTTGGCGATCTCCGGCGTATCGGCGAGTTCCTCGTTCATCACGCGCCCGAGGGTCTCGGGATCGCCGGCGGACCAACTCGCGACCATCTTGTCGAGCTCGGCCCCCATCTTCGCATAATCGTCGATCGTCGAGACAAGGAACTTGACCTGCAGCGGCTCGGGCAGCCCATCGAAAAAGCCGAGCTGCTGCTCCGCGGTCTCGAGCCCGGTCAATTGCTTCTGGGCTGCCTTGGCGGCGGCGCTCAGCGTCCGCTCGGCGCCGCTCGCAGGGTCGTAGCCGAGCTTGGGCAGACCGGCGAGGCTCAGCGTCACTGCAGCGAACCACGGATCGAAGCGGTCGAGCGCGGCGGGCGGCACCCCGACGTCCGCCATCGCCTTGCCGTAGGCGTCGCGCTTGTCCGCCGGCAGCTTTTCGGTGAGCGTCGGCCCGGTCGGGTTGAGCGCGGTCTTCATGACGAGGCCCTGCATCGTCGCGGCGTCGGGCTCGATCATCTCGAGAACCAGCTCGTCGCTTTTGTCGAACGCGGCCTTGATGCCCTCGTCGAACCAGCTGAGGCCTGGCTTGAGGACATGGACCGTGCCGAACAGGTAGATCGTGGTGTCGGCATCCTTGACCACCCACAAGGCCGGATCGGCGTCCTTCACCGCCTGGGCGTGCGCCGCAGGAGCGGCGAGCAGCGCGAGGGCAGTGAAGGCGCGCGGCAGGAACTTGAGCATCGGGGGTACACTCCGGTGGGAAATATCCCCAACCGGTAGCAGTTCGCCTCCCCTCAGGCGAGTTCCTTGAGCGGCACGCCGGTATCGGCGAGCCGCGCCGGATCGATCGCCGCGGCTTCCAGCACGAGCTTGCGCCCCTGCACATAGTCCTTGGTCGCATTGACGCAGTCGAGCGCGATGACGCGGCCGGCGCGCAGATAGACGAGGGAAAAGCTGCGGTCGGCCGGATCGCCGCGCAGGACGATGGCGTCATGCCCTGCCGAGATGCCGACGGTCTGGAGCCTGAGATCATACTGGTTCGACCAGAACCAGGGGACTGCATCATAGCCGGCGGGGATGCCGAGGATCGTCTTTGCCGCCACCGTCGCCTGGTCGTTGGCGTTCTGGACCGATTCGAGCCGGATGCAGCGATCTTCGGCGAAACGGCTGGCGTGCAGCGCGCAGTCGCCGACCGCGAATATGTCGGGCAGCGAGGTGCGGCATTGCGCATCGACGAGCACGCCGTTGCCGTCATTGGCGCCCGCATCGAGCAGCGGCGCGACGGCGGGATCGATGCCGATGCCGACGATCGCTATTTCGGCGGGCACGATTTCGCCGCCCGCGAGGCGGACGCCGGTGACGCGCTCCTCACCCTCCAGCGCCTCGACCGTCACGCCCAGCCGGATATCGACGCCGTGGATGCGGTGCTCGGCTTCGAAGAAGCGCGACAGCGGCTCGCCGGCGACGCGCGCCAGCACGCGGTCCTGCGCCTCCAGCACGGTCACCTGGCGGCCGAGCTTGGCGAGCACCGCCGCCGCCTCCAGCCCGATATAGCCGCCGCCGATCACCGCGACGCGGCGCACCTCGGGCAATTCTGCGATCATCGCGTCGACATCGGCGCGGGTGCGGACGGTGTGGATGCCGGCAAGATCACCGCCGACGCAGGCCAGCCGCCGGGGCTTGCCGCCGGTCGCCCAGATGAGTGTGCCGTAGCCGATCGTCTCGCCATTCGCGGTGGCGACACTGTGTCCGACCGGATCGACATGGTTCACCGAGCGCGCGGGGAGCAGCATTATCTGCCGCTCCTCCCAGAAGGCGGCGTTGCGAATCAGCAGCCGATCGAACGGCTTGTCGCCGGCGAGATATTCCTTAGACAGCGGCGGACGCTCGTAAGGCAGCTCGGGCTCGTCGCCGAGCAGCCCGATCGAGCCAATGAACTTGTGCTGCCGGAGCGTGATCGCCGCCTGCGCGCCGGCATGGCCCGCCCCGACGATCAGGACGTCATAACGGCTCACGCTCTCAGCCGCTCGGCGTGCCACGCGACATGATCGGCCATGAAGCTCGAGACGAAATGATAGCTGTGGTCATATCCGGGCTGGAGCCGCAGCGTCAGCGGGATCCCCGCGGCGTCGCAGGCTGCCCGGAGCAGCTCGGGGCGGAGCTGTTCGTGAAGAAACCGGTCGGCATCGCCGACATCGACGAGCAGCTCGGGCAGCTTGGCGCCGTCGAGGATCAGCGCACAGGCGTCATAGGGCCGCCACGCCGCGCGATCCGTGGGGAGATATCCGGTGAGTGCCTTTTCACCCCACGGCACAACGCTGGGTGCGACGATCGGCGCGAAGGCCGAGACGCTGCGGAAGCGAT
>JASLBO010000419.1 GCA_030146605.1 Sphingomonas sp.
GCAGCAGCGAAAGCCACAAGGCCCCCCCTCCGCTGCCAGCGAGGAGGATCACGCCCACCGCCGCAACTGCGATCGCCACCGCCTGAAGCCGCCGAAGACGCTCGCCGAGAAAGGCATAGCCTAGCGCGACATTGACCAAGGGATTGATGAAATAGCCGAGGCTGGCTTCGAGCACATGGCCGTTCTGGACTGCCCAGATATAGACGATCCAGTTGATCCCGATCATCACCGCGCTGCCGACGAGCAACAGCAATGTGCGCCCGCGCGCCGCAGCGAGGATCCCGCGGGCGCGGCGCAGCGCGAAGATCAGCACCGCCAGCAGCGCCACCGACCACAGAACGCGATGCGCGAGCACCTGCAGCGCCGGAACCGCCTTGAGCAAATGGAGGTAGAGCGGCAGCACGCCCCAGAGCGTGTAGGCGCCGACGCCGAACAGGAGACCGGCGGCGCCGGGTTGGGACGAGTTGCGCATGCCCCTCCCTTCGCCGCTGGCCGCCGACCGGGCAAGTGGAACGCGCTTGCGTTCCCCCAAGCAACGCTACGTGCTTGCCAGCCTGATCCCGCGCGCTAGCTTCCGGCCAAAAGGGGGGAACATCATGGAACTGGACGAATCGGGTCGTACGACGCCGTACGACCATCCCGTGCTCGCGACGCTGGGGGGCGCCGCGGTGCTGGTGCTCGGCGCGCTGCTGCTGCCGCGGCTCGCGGCGCCGCAGCCGTTGCCGATGCTGTTCGGAGTCGGTGGCGGCCTCGCGCTGATACTGTGGGCAATCGGCTTCGCGGTGACGACGCGCTATTCGGCGCTGGGCTGGAAACTGGGCTCGCTTGCCTTGCTGGTGGTGGCGGGACTGGGTTCGGCGATGATCGCACACAGCCAATATGCGACGATCGCCCGCGCTGACGCGAGCAGCTTCGCCGAAGTCGAATTCGGTCCGGGCGGCGCCGCACAGGTTCCGCCGGGGGCGGCATCGCGTGGGCCGCTGTCGCGCCTGTTCGTCGAAAGCGTCTCTGCCGACGCGCAGGCGCAACGTGACTTCGACGCTGCGTTCGGCAAATTGGGCGCGGCGAATCTGACCAGTCCCTATCTGCTGGAGCGGAATCCCCGCGCGCTGACGCAATGCGCTGCGGTCGCCGAGCTGCAGTCGCAGGCGAGGGCGCAGGCGGAAGCGCGGCGCGAGCGCGCCAAAGCGATGACGGATGCCCTAGCCGCCGCCAACCTGCCTGCCGAGGCAAAGGAAGGTATCGCGATCATGGCACGCGCAACGCCGGTTGATTCGGCAGGCGATCCGTTGCTCACCAACCAGCTTGGGATGGCTGGCGCGACTGCCGAACTCTGCCAGCTGCTGGCGAAGCGTGGCTGGTTCAACAATGCTGGCTATTTCGGCTTCCGCAGCAGTCCGGACGAGGCAGGGTTCCGCGCGCTCGCTAATCGGCGGACGGCGCTTGCCGGCGAGGCCGAGCGCCTCAAGCGGGCGGCGCAGGCGCGCATGGCACAGGGCCGCGATGCGGTTCGCGAAGCGCTCGGCAAGTCGATCTTCGCCGGCGGGTGAGCCGGCCCCCGGTCAGGCCTGGGGCTTGACCGGGTTGGCTGCCTCGGCGCCTACGACCGTGGCCCAGGGCACGACGCTCCAACGGCGCACGAGGCCGTTCACGACATAGGGGTCGGCCGCCGGGAACGCGCGCGCGGCTTCGGCCTGGGTGAACAGCAGCAGCGCCGACTCGACCGGATCGCCGACCGCGCCGCCGAGCAGCAGCTCGCCACGCGCGACCGCGGCCCAGGCGAGCGCGAGATGCGCGTCGCGGAACGCCGGACGGCGCTCGAGATAGTCGGGCGCGAGCTCGTAGCGGAGCAGGAAATGCGCCATCTCAGTCGGCGAACAGCAGGACGGGGGTTTCGAGCAGCTTCTTGAGCGCCTGGACGAAGCTCGCCGCGTCCCAGCCGTCGACGACGCGGTGATCGCAGCTGATCGACAGGTTCATCAATTTGGCCCGAACGATCTCGTCGCCGCGGAAAATGGGTCGCTCGATGATCTTGTTGGGCCCGATGATCGCCACCTCGGGACGGTTGATCACCGGGGTGGTCGCGATCCCGCCGAGCGGACCGAGCGAGGTGATCGTCAGCGTCGAGCCGCTGAGTTCCTCGCTCTTCGCCTTGCCCATGCGCGCGGCTTCGGCGAGGCGGCCGATCTCGGCTGCGAGCTGCCAGACATTGCGGTCCTGCGCGTCGCGAATCACCGGAACCATGAGCCCGGCATCGGTCTGCGCCGCCATGCCGAGATGAACGCGGCCGTGGCGCGTGACGATTCCCGCCTCGTCGTCGTAGCGTGCGTTGATCATCGGGAAGTCCGGGATCGTCCGGCAGATGGCGACGATCAGGAACGGCAGCATCGTCAGCTTGGGGCGATCGCCGCGATTGGCGTTGAGATCGCCGCGCATGTCTTCGAGCGCGGTGACGTCGATTTCGTCGACATACGTAAAATGCGGGATCGCGCGCTTCGACGCGGCCATGTTCTCGGCGATGCGGCGGCGCATGCCGATGACCTTTATGGCCTCGTCCTCGCGGGCGCGGCTGGCATGCGGGGCGTGATAGCCCTGGCCCCGGCCGTAGCGCAGATAGGCGTCGAGATCGGAATGGCGCAGGCGATCGCCTTCGGCCTTTACCGACGCGAGGTCGATGCCGAGGTCCGCGGCACGGGCGCGAACTGCGGGGGAAGCGAGGACGTGCGCTTGGGCCGCGGGGACATGCCCTTCCCCGTTCGCCCTGAGCTTGTCGAAGGGCTGTTCTTCTTTTGCGACAGGCGGTGAAGGCGAGGCCGGCGCTTCGACAGGCTCAGCCCGAACGGGGGTGGGTTGGTCCTCCGTAACCTCCTCCACCCCGGGATTCTCGGCTTCGACCTGTTCCTCGACTTCTTCCGAAACCGGCCCGGCAGCCACGTCGCTATCGGTCTCCACCACCATCAGCGCCGACCCGATCGCGACCTGATCGCCGACCTCGCCCGCGAGCTCGACAACCACCCCCGACACCGGCGATTCCATCTCGACGGTCGCCTTGTCGGTCATCATGTCGGCGACCTGCTGGTCCTCCTCGACGCGCTCGCCGACACGCACGTGCCATGCGACGATCTCGGCCTCGGCGATGCCTTCGCCGATGTCCGGCAGGCGGAAAGTGAAGCGGGCCATCGCGGTCAGTCCTTCAGGAGTTTCTTGAGCGCCGTGCCGATGCGCACCGGCCCGGGGAAATAGGCCCATTCGAGGCTGTGTGGATACGGCGTGTCGAAGCCGGTGACGCGCTCGATCGGAGCTTCGAGATGGTAGAAGCAGCGCTCCTGGACCAAAGCCGAGAGCTCGGCGCCGAACCCGCCGGTCCGCGTCGCTTCATGGACGATCATGCAGCGGCCGGTCTTCTTCACCGACGTCTCGATCGTCTCGATGTCGAGGGGCACCAGCGTGCGCAAGTCGATGATCTCGGCGTCGACCTGCATATCCTCGATCGTGTTGGCGACGACATGGACCATCGTGCCGTAGCAGAGAATGGTGACCGCCTCCCCCTCGCGCACCGTCGCGGCCTTGCCGAGCTCGACGCGGTAATGGCCCTCGGGCACCTCACCCGCAGGGTGCGCCGACCAATTTTTCGACGGGCGGTCGTAATGGCCGTCGAAAGGCCCGTTATAGATGCGCTTGGGCTCGAGGAAGAGCACCGGATCATTGTCCTCGATCGCCGAGATCAACAGCCCCTTGGCATCGTAGGGATTCGACGGAATGACCGTTTTGATTCCCGAGACGTGGGTGAAGATTCCCTCGGGCGATTGCGAATGGGTCTGCCCGCCAAAGATGCCGCCGCCATAAGGCGAGCGCACCGTGATCGGCGCAGTGAAGTCCGCTGCCGAGCGATAGCGCAGCCGCGCGGCCTCCGAGACGAGCTGGTCGAGCGCGGGATAGATGTAATCGGCGAACTGGATCTCGGGGACCGGGCGCAGGCCATAGGCGCCCATGCCGATCGCGACGCCGATGATGCCGATCTCGGTGATCGGCGTATCGAACACGCGGGTCTTGCCGAATTTGGCCTGGAGCCCCGCCGTGGCGCGGAAGACGCCGCCGAAATAGCCGACATCCTCGCCCATCACGACGACGTCGGGATCGCGCGCCATCATCACTTCCATCGCCGAGTTGATCGCCTGGATCATGTTCATCCGGCTGGTCGCGCCGGCTTCGTCCACGGCACTCATATCCCCGCCGCCTTGCGCTCGGCGATCATCTGCTCGGACTGTTCCTTGAGGTGCCACGGCATCTCCTCGAACACCCCTTCGAACATCGTCTCGAAGGGCTGGTGCATGCCGTGACCGAGAACGCCGTTCTTCTCGGCTTCCTTCTGCGCGCGCTTCACTTCTTCGGCGAGCTCGAGGTCCTGCGCAGCGTGGCGTTCGTCGTCCCATTCGCCGAGCGCGATCAAATGATCCTTGAGCCGGCGGATCGGATCGCCGAGCGGCCATGCGTTGGGCTCGCCGGCCGAGCGATATTGCGTCGGGTCGTCGGAAGTGGAGTGGCCCTCGGCGCGATAGGTGAAATGCTCGATCAGCGTCGGTCCCTGATTGGTCCGCGCGCGCTCCGCCGCCCACTGAGTAGCGGCATAGACCGCGAGTGCATCATTGCCGTCGACGCGCAGCCCGGCAATGCCATAGCCCACCGCGCGTGCCGCGAAGGTCGTTGCCTCGGCGCCCGCAAAGCCCGAAAAGCTGCTGATCGCCCATTGGTTGTTGACCACATTGAGGATGACCGGCGCCTTGTACACCGTCGCGAAGGTCAGGGCCGAATGGAAGTCCCCCTCGGCGGTCGAACCTTCGCCGCACCAGGTCGCGGCGATGCGGGTGTCGCCCTTGGCCGCGCTCGCCATCGCCCAGCCCACCGCCTGCGGATATTGCGTGGCGAGATTGCCCGAGATCGAGAAGAAGCCGTGATCCCTGGCCGAATACATGATCGGCAGCTGGCGCCCCTGCAGCGGATCGCCTTTGTTCGAATAGATCTGGTTCATCATCGTGACCAACGGATAGCCCCGCGTGATCAGGATGCCTTGCTGACGATAGGAAGGGAAACACATATCATCGCTGGCCAGCGCCATCGTCGCGGCGACCGAGACTGCCTCTTCGCCTGTAGACTTCATGTAGAAGCTGGTCTTGCCCTGGCGCTGGGCGCGGAACATGCGCTCGTCGAAGGCGCGGACCATCGCCATCGACCGCAGCATCTTCCGCAGCGCCCCCGGATCGAGCCGCGGGTTCCACGGGCCGACTGCCTGCCCCGTATCATCGAGCACCCGAACCAGCGTGTAAGCGAGCTCGTGGAAATTGGCGGCGGGTTCGGCGGTGTCCGGGCGACGGGCCGAACCCGCGGGCGGAACGTCGACCTCGCTGAAATCGGCCTCGTCGCCGGGCCGGAATTTCGGCTCGGGCACGTGCAGCGATAGCGGCGGCAAATTGGCGCGCGGGGCGTCCATGATCTCTCCGAATTACGGACCGTGTCGTCCCGGAGAACGCACGGACTCGGTTTCCGGACGCTTGTTATTAAATTTCAAAAGCCTTGTCGAGTAGGTCAGCAAGGCTGACCTGATGCTCAGTGCCGGAAGTGCCGCATTCCAGTGAACACCATCGCGAGGCCGGCTTCGTCGGCGGCGGCGATGACTTCGTCGTCGCGGATCGAGCCGCCCGGCTGGATCACCGCGGTTGCCCCCGCCTCCACCGCTGCAAGCAGTCCGTCGGCGAAGGGGAAGAAGGCGTCCGAGGCGACGGCCGAGCCGATCGTGCGCGGCTGGGCCCAGCCGGCCTTGTCGGCGGCGTCCTTGGCCTTCCACGCGGCGATCCGCGCCGATTCGAGGCGATTCATCTGCCCCGCGCCGATCCCGGCCGTGCTGCCGCCGCTGGCATAGACGATGGCGTTCGACTTGACGTGCTTCGCCACCGTCCAGGCGAAAAGGCAGTCGGCCAGTTCCTGCTCGCTCGGCGCGCGCCTGGTCACCACCTTGAGGTCGGCTTCGGTGATCATGCCATTGTCGCGCGACTGGACGAGCATGCCGCCGGCGATCGACTTGAGCATCAGCCCCGGGCGCCCGGGATCGGGGAGAGCGCCGGTGATCAGCAGGCGCAGGTTCTTCCTGGCGGCAAAAATCGCGCGCGCATCCGCGTCGGCATCGGGCGCGACGACCACTTCGGTGAAGATGCCGGTGATCGCCTCGGCGGTTTCGCTGTCGAGCGTGCGGTTGACGGCGATGATCCCGCCGAATGCCGAGACCGAATCGCAGGCCAGCGCCTGAAGATAGGCTTGCTTGAGCGTTTCCGCAGTGGCGACGCCGCAGGGATTGGCATGCTTGACGATGACCACCGTCGGCGGGCCGTCCTTGAACTCGCTGACGAGTTCGAGCGCGGCGTCGGCGTCGTTGTAATTGTTGTAGCTGAGCGCCTTGCCCTGGAGCTGCTCGGCCTGCGCGATGCCGCGCGTGCCGGTCTGAGGCAGATAGAGCGCCGCCGACTGGTGCGGGTTCTCGCCGTAGCGCAGCTCGGGACCCTTGGTGAGCGCGACCGGGAGCGTCTGCGGGAACCGCTCCCCCTGATCGGCGAAGGCGAACCAGCTCGCGATCGCCGCGTCGTACGCCGCGGTGCCGGCATAGGCTTTGGCGGCGAATTTGCGGCGCTGCTCCAGCGTGGTGCCGCCGCCCTGCACGAGGGGATAATCGTCGGGATCCGTGAGGATCGCGACCGACTCGTGGTTCTTGGCGGCCGAGCGCACCATCGAAGGCCCGCCGATGTCGATATTCTCGATGATCTCCTCGCGCGCCGCGCCACGCACGACCGTCTGGGCGAAGGGATAGAGGTTCACCACCACGAGATCGATCGCGCCGATCGCATGCTCTTCCATCGACGCGACATGCTCGGCATTACCCCGCACCGCGAGCAAGCCGCCATGAACCTTGGGATGGAGCGTCTTGACGCGGCCGTCCATCATCTCAGGGAAGCCGGTCAGGTCGGAGATGTCGCGCACTTCCAGCCCGGCATCGCGCAGCGCCTTGGCAGTGCCGCCGGTCGAGATCAATTCGACGCCTTGGGCGGCGAGCGCCCGGCCGAGTTCGACAATCCCGGTCTTGTCCGAGACCGAGAGAAGCGCGCGCTTGATGCTGACCTGATCCATGGCCCGCTTCCCTAAGGATCGCGCCTCGGCCCGCAACCCTTATTTGGCGCGGTGGAAGATCCAGCTGACATTGGCGCCGCCCGCCGGACTTGCCCCGGTGACGACGAGTTGCTGGCTGGCGAGCGGGCGGCCGCGCTGGTCGACCCACACGCTGTCCTCGATCGCAAGGCTGCCGCCCTTGCAGCGGAATTGCCAGAGATGCCCCGAGGCGAGACGCAGGATCGCGGCAAGCCCGTCGGCAGTAGGTGTCACCTCGACCTGCGGATGGAGATGGAAGCGCGCCGCGAACACGATCGGAGCCTTGTGCTTGCGTCGATCCGCGGGGAGCAGCATGTCTTCGCCGCGCACGTCGCGACCGTCGGGGGACATCGCCAGCACCCGCCGATGCAGATAGCCGTGGCGGCGGACATAACCGTCATGGCTCGCCTCGATCCGGCTGGCGGTATCGCTCTCGTGACGCACCAGTTCGACTTCCACCACCCCACGGCCGAGCGTGCCATCGGCATGGATCGCTGTGGAATTGCTGTTGCTCAGCACCAGCGTCGAATGCGCCGCGGTGGTGCGCAGCCCTTCGGCAAGCGCCTGCGGCACCTTGGCATGGGCGGCACGTGCGCCGCCGCAATTGACGACGATGCGATCGGGCCCGTCCGAAAGCTCGAAGGCGAGCGTCGAGGCGCAGCCGCCCTCTACCAGCCGGGCGAGCGGCGGTGGCGCCACGTCCATGATCAGCACGCTGTGCCCCTGCGACAGGCGTTGATAACCCCATTCGCGCGCCTGCTTGAGCGGCCTGGTACGCACACCCGTGGCTTCGATAACCTGTTCGATTACGTCGCCGGAAGTGGGGCCGGAGCCCTGCCAGCTGGAGAGCCCCCGGTCGCCGTGGCACAGGCCGAGCAGCGCAGTGACCATGCGGCCCCGCGTCTCCTCGATGAACCCGGGCGCGTCGAGCCGGCGCGCCGCATAGGCTTCGTCGAGGATGGTGAGCAGCTGGATCGATTCGATCTGCGCCGCGGGCGAACGGGTCACGCTACCGCCATCCTCGAACACCGATTGATCGAGCGCGCGGCGCAGGCCATTCTCGCCATAAGCGCGGCGCGGATCGCCCCCAGGCATCGACAATCCGGCAACCAGCACGCCCGACCATGCGGCGATGAGCCCCGCACCGGGCTGGACGCGATTCGCGGCGCGATCGAGATGCCGCGCCCCGCGGGCGAGCGCATGGAGCACACTGGAACGATAGACCATATCGGTCGACGACAGGATCAGCGGCGCGTGCGCGGTCCAGAACAGCACCCGGCGGCCCCAGAGATCCGCCCGCCACGCCGGCTCGGACACTTTCTCGGCATGCGCGGCGAGCCAGCGGCGCATGATATGCTCTGCAATCGGCACGCCGCGCGCTCGCGTGGTGACGCTGGAAAGGTCGCGCAGCCACGCGAAGCTTTGAAGATGGGTGCCGAATCCAGGTGACCAGTCGGGCTTGGCGAAATCGAGCGTGTCGATCGCGCGGTCCTCGCCCTGGAAGCGGATCACGCCGTCGAGCAGGGCATTGCCGCGCCCGGCATCGCCGAAAAAGGGATCGTCGGGGACGGCGATGAGCTTGAGCGGATGGCGCCCGCGCAGCCGCATCGCGTGGAGGGGGGTGCCCCAGGTCAGCCGCTGGAAGCGCTCGGAAATCCGCTCGGCGAGGCTGAGGCCGCGATCGCCGCCGGTGCGGATCAGCCGTTTGCCTTCATCGACTCCGTCGGCGCCGGATTCGGGCGGCGAGTCTTTCATCCGCCTCTCAGCGCGGCGATGTTGGCGGCATAATGATCGGGGCCGCCGGTAAAAGTGGCGGTACCTGCAACCAAGGCGTCGGCGCCTGCGGCGATCACGCGCGGGGCGGTATCGCGATCGACTCCGCCATCCACTTCGAGATCGATCGCCCGGCCCGATGCAGTGATCCGGCGGCGCAGCTCGCTGATCTTGGGAAGCTGGCTCTCGATGAACTTCTGCCCGCCAAAGCCGGGATTGACGCTCATCACGAGGATCAGATCGACCATGTCCATGACATGGTCGACCACGTTCACCGGAGTGGCGGGGTTGAGCACAACGCCCGCGCGCTTGCCGAGCGCCTTGATCGTCTGGAGCGTGCGATGGAGATGCGGGCCCGATTCGGGGTGCACAGAAATCGTATCCGCGCCGGCATCCGCGAAAGCGGCGAGCAGCGGATCGACCGGCGCGATCATCAGATGGACGTCGAACGGCCTGGCGGTGTGCGGGCGCAGCGCCTTGATCACGGCAGGGCCGATCGTGATGTTGGGCACGAATTGGCCGTCCATGACGTCGACATGGATCCAGTCCGCTCCCGCCGCGTCGATCGCGCGGATCTCCTCGCCCAGGCGGGCGAAGTCGGCGGAGAGGATCGACGGGGCAATGCGGACTTCTGGCATGCCGAATGCTCTAGCATGGCATGATTCGCGCGCAACCGGCGCGGACAAGGAAGAAGAGATAGTTCGCGCGGAGGCGAGGAGATACCGCATCTGCGGCCGTTTCGGTCGCGATGCGTCCATCGACATGGCAGCGGATCGATGCCTCGCCACGCGACGGGCGCTGATCCTCCGCGTCTCCGCGTGGACCTCTTGCTTCTTCTGCTCAGGCCGCCCGACGGAGCCGCGCGATGAAGAAGCCGTCGAGGCCGCCGGCTTCGGCAAGCGCGCCCGGGAGCAGACGCAGCGTGCCGTCGTCCCGCGCAAAGACGCCCTCGGGCAGTTCGTCGGCACTGACCGGCACGATCTTGAATCCCGAATGATTTGCGAGGAAGCGTTCTAGCTGGGCCTCGCCTTCCTGCGGCTCGAGCGAGCAGGTCGAGAAGACGAGCGTGCCGCCGGGCTTCACCCACTCCGCGGCGCGGGCGAACAGGCGCGTCTGAAGCTCGGCCATCTCGGTGATCATTGACGGGCGAACGCGGTGGAGCACGTCGGGGTGGCGGCGGAAGATGCCGGTGGCGCTGCACGGTGCGTCGAGCAGCACGACGTCGGCGGGGCTGGCGGGCTGCCATTTGAGCAGATCGGCGGCGACGACCTGAGCGCTGAGGCCGGTGCGTTCGAGATTTTCGTGAAGTCGCGCGAGACGACTTTCCGAGACGTCGACCGCGGTCACCGCCCATCCCGCCGCAGCCAGCTGGAGCGTCTTGCCGCCGGGCGCGGCGCAGAGATCGAGCGCGGTGCCGCGGCCGGTGCCGACCAGCCGGGCGGGGATCGAGGCGGCAAGATCCTGCACCCACCAATCGCCCTCGGCATAGCCGTCGATGCCGGTGACCGACGCCTTCTCATCGAGGCGGAGATGACCCGGAAGCAGGCTGCGGCCCGGCAGATCGGGTACGCGGGCCGGATCGCGCAACGTCAGGTCGAGCGGCGGCGGCACGGCGATCGCCCGCTCGGCATCCTCGATCATCTGGTCGCCCCAGGCCGCGTGCCAGCGCAGCGCCACCGGATCGGGGAGCGTCGGCGGCTCGGGCAAGGTCGCGCCTTGGCGCAGCAAAGTGCCGAACACGCCGTGGACCAGTTTGCGCGGTCCGCCGTCGACCAGCGGCAGCACCGTCGAAATCGCGGCATGGCCCGGCGTGCCGAGCGAGAGCGCCTGGACGAGCGCGATGCGCAGCGCGAATCGCGCCTTGGCGTCGTCCGGCAGGTCGCGCTGGGTGGCCGAATCGATCAGCGCGTCGAGATCGGGAAGCCGGCGCAGCGCTTCGGCGGCAATCGCATGGGCGAGGCCGCGATCGTTTGGCGCGAGGCCCTGCGCCGCAGAATCGAGCACCTGCTCGAGCGCGAGGCCGCGGCGGAGCACGGCATCGAGCAGCTTGAGTGCGGCGCGGCGCGCGGGGACGCCGGGCGCGTCGGGCTCTTGACCGCTCGGGCGGCGAGGACGATGGGGGGCTGTATTCATTGGAGCCAGTGCCATGGGCCAGCGTCCGAGCCATGTGAAGCCCCCCCAGCACCTCTCGAAGAGCCCGCCGGTGCCAAAGCCTGCGCCGGCAGAGCCGACAAAGGACCCGCTCGACCCGACGCGCTATGGCGATTGGGAGCGCAAGGGCGTGGCGGTCGACTTCTAGACCGCCAGCATCGCGCGCAGCTTGCCCACCGTGTTCCAGTTGCGCGCAGTGGCGATTGCCGGGAATTTGAGCTTTGCCAAGGCGCGATCGAGCTTCGATTCGCCGATATTCTCGGGGTAGTCGATAAAGAGCTCGCGTCCCACGGCGTGGAGGCGCTCAGGTCCGGTGTAGATTTCGGGCAGCTTGTCGATCAGCCCTGCGGGGAAGGGATCGCGGTGGAACACCACCAGCACATGGCTGGGGTGATCGGCCGCGGCTTCGGGGAACGGATTGGCCGCGATCACGGCGTCGATCTCGGCGAGGTCGCGGAGCAAAACCTCGGTCTTGCAGCCATGCTCGGCGAGCGCGGCCTCCAGCTTCGCTACGATCGCTGCGCCGCCGCCGGGCGCGTCGAACACCACATTACCTGATGCGAGAAGCGTCTTGGCGTTGCCATAACCGAGACCTTCGACGAGCGTCCGCAGCCCGGCCATCGGCAGCTTGCGGTTGCCGCCGACATTGACGCCCTTGAGCAAAGCGGCCCAGCGTTTCACGTCTGCTCCTCGCGAAGCGGGCGGCTGAGCAGCGCCTCGACGACGCGCTGCACCGGCGCCCCTTCGAGCAACGCATTGACTGCCGCGGTGACCGGCATCTCGACCCCGGCCTCCATCGCCGCTTCGCGCAGCACCGGCGCGGTGAAGGCACCCTCGGCAACGGTCTTGCGGTCGGCGAGCAGCTCGGCCGCGCTCCTGCCCTGACCGAGCCCCACCCCGAGCGAAAAATTACGCGAATTGAGCGAGCTGCAGGTGAGGACGAGGTCGCCGAGCCCAGACAGCCCGGTGAGCGTCTCGGCGAGGCCGCCGCCGACGCCGGAGTCGATATGCCGGTGACCGAGGCAGTGAACGCGCTGCTAGGAGGCGCTTCGGTCGGTGACGTCATAGAGGCGCTGCTCAGCCGCCCCTTGCGGGAAGAACAATGAAGCGCTGGGTCGGGTTGCTCAAGGG
>JASLBO010000426.1 GCA_030146605.1 Sphingomonas sp.
GGCAGGCGTGCGGGACGTTCAATCACCTCGTCTTCCAGGGCAATCACAAGCTCGGCTTCGGCGCGCTCGCGGCCGAGGCGGCTGAGCAGAGCCTTCCCGACATCGTGCCGTCGCGTATGGGCGACGAGGCGCGGCTCTACGGCCAGCCGCTGCCGCGGCTCGACGCGCCGCCCAAGGTCGACGGCAGCGCATTGTTCGCCGCGGATATCCGGTTGGCCGACATGGTCCATGCCTCGATCCGACAAGGCCCGGTGGGCGAGACCGGGCTGGCGCGCATCGATCGTGCCGCCGCCGACAAGATTACCGGTATGCTCGCGGTGGTCACCACCGATGATTGGGTCGCGACGGTCGCGAACAACTGGTGGGCGGCCGATCGCGCGCTCGATGCGATGCGGCCCCGCTTCCGGACGCCCGAGCCGGTGATCAACAGCGATTCGATCGAGCAGGCGCTGAGCGCTGCGTTCGAGGGCGCCGGGTCCCGCATCGCCGAGGCCGGCGATCTCGCCGGGCAGTTCCGCGGCGCGCAGCTGGTCGCGGCCGAGTATCGCGTCGGGCTGGCGCTGCACGCGCCGCTCGAGCCGATGACCGCCACTGCGGTGTTTCGCGACGGCCGGGTGACATTGTGGCTGCCGACCCAGGCGCCGGGGCTGGCCCGCGCCGCCGCCGCGCGCGCCGCGGGGGTCGCCGAAAGTGATGTAATCCTCCACCCGACCATGGCGGGGGGCTCGTTCGGCGCGAAGCTCGAGAGCGACGTCGCGGCGCAGGCGGCGTTGCTGGCGGTGAAGATCGGCCGCCCGGTTCAGCTCACCTGGCCGCGCGGCGAGGATTTTCGCCGTGATCGCTTCCGGCCCGCAGCGGCGGGCCGGATGAGCGCTCGGATCGATTCGCAGCGCCGGGTGACCGGCTGGCTCGCCAAGATTGCCGCACCGGCGAGCGGGCGCGAACTCGCGGCGCGGCTGCTGCACGCCGATGCGCTGCCGGCGGCGGCGCTGGCGCTCGGCGGCAGCGATGCGAGCGCCGTGGCGGGCGCGGTGCCGCCTTATGCGATCCCCAATTTCGCGGTCGACCACCATCCCGCAGCGATCGGCGTGCCGACCGGCTATTGGCGCTCGGGCGCGCACAGCTATACCTGCTTTTTCACCGAGAGCTTTCTCGACGAGCTCGCGCACGTCGCCCAGCAGGATGCGCTGTCCTTCCGCATGGCGATGCTGGGAGGGCAGCCGCGGCTCGCACGCTGCCTGCAGATCGCGTCGCAACTGGGCGGCTGGCAGGGCGGGCAGCCGGGGAGCGGACAGGGCATTGCCTGCCACAGCTTCCGCGGATCGCACATCGCCGTGCTCGCCGAGGCGCAGCTGACCAGCGACCGCCGGGTCAAGGTCGAGCGGCTGGTGGCGGCGGTCGATTGCGGGCGGGTGGTGAACCCCGATCTGGTGATGCAGCAGATCGAAGGCGGGCTGCTGTTCGGGCTGGCCGGCGCGGTCGGCTGCTCGACCGGCTTCACCGAGAATGTCGCCGATGTGCGCACCCTCTCCGAGCTGCGCCTGCCGACGCTCGCCGACTGCCCCGACATCACCGTCGAGCTGATCCGCAGCGGCGGCGAGCCCGGCGGGGCGAGCGAGCTTGCGGTGCCGCCCGTGGCTCCTGCCATCGCCAATGCGCTTCAGGCTGCTACAGGCGTGCGCTTCCGCCGCCTGCCTTTGCTATCGGACATCGAATGACCCCCCCTGCCGACCATCCCACGATACCGGCCCGTAAGGTCGGATTGCTCCTCGTCAACCTCGGCACGCCCGACGCGGCCGAGGCCGGCGCCGTGCGGCGCTATCTCGCCGAATTCCTGTCCGATCCGCGGGTGATCGAGATCCCCCGCTTCGTGTGGAAGCCGATCCTGCACGGGATCATCCTGCGCACCCGGCCGGCCAAATCGGCGCATGCCTATAAGCAGGTCTGGCGCGAGGACGGATCGCCGCTCGCCGCGATCACCCGCGAACAGGCGGCGGCACTGCAGGGTGCGTTCGGGCCCGACGTGATCGTCGATTACGCGATGCGTTATGGCCGCCCGGCGCTTGGCGATCGGCTGCGCGCGCTCAAGGCGGCGGGGTGCGATCGGATCCTGATGGCGCCGCTTTATCCGCAATATTGCGCGGCGACGACCGCCACTGCCAACGACGCCGCGTTCGCCGCGCTGGCGCAGATGCGCTGGCAGCCTGCGCTGCGGACGCTGCCGCCTTATCATGACGACCCGGCCTATATCGACGCGCTGAAGGTTTCGGTGGAGGCGTCGCTGGCCGCGCTCGATTTTGAGCCGCAGGCGATTCTGGCGAGTTTCCACGGCATGCCCGAGCGGACGCTGCACCTCGGCGATCCCTATCACTGCCATTGCCAGAAGACCGCCCGGCTGCTGGGCGCGGCGCTGGGCCGCGAGCTGACGATCACCTTCCAGTCGCGCTTCGGCCGCGCCAAATGGCTCGAGCCTGCCACCGATACGGTACTCGCCGGGCTTCCCGCAAAGGGCATAACCCGGATCGCGCTCGTTGCGCCTGGCTTCTCCGCCGATTGCGTCGAGACGCTCGAGGAGCTGTCGATCCGCGGCCGCGAGACTTTCGTCGATGCGGGCGGCACCGATTTCGCGGCGTTGCCCTGCCTCAATGCAAGTGATGTCGGTGTGGCGATGCTCAAGAAGATATTGGCACGGGAACTTGCGGGCTGGGCAGACGCTGCCTAGCGTTACCCGACGATAACCATGAGAGGATGGCGAGAAATGGCACGCGTAGCGATCGTGACGGGGGGAACGCGCGGCATCGGCGAGGCAATCAGCCTTGCGCTGAGGGACGCGGGCATGACCGTCGCCGCCAATTATGCCGGCAATGACGATAAGGCGCAGGCCTTTACCGAGCGCACCGGCATCAAGGCCTACAAATGGGATGTCGGCGATTTCGATGCCTGCGCCGCGGGCGTGGCGCAGGTCGAGGCCGAGCTTGGGCCGGTCGACGTGGTCGTCAACAACGCCGGCGTCACCCGCGACGGCACGATCCTCAAGATGAGCCGCGACATGTGGGAAGACGTGATCCGGATCAATCTGGGCGGCTGCTTCAACATGGCGCACGCTACCTTCCCCGGCATGCGCAGCCGCAAATGGGGGCGGATCGTCAATATCGGCTCGATCAACGGCCAGGCCGGTCAATATGGGCAGGTCAATTACGCCGCGGCCAAATCGGGCATCCACGGCTTCACCAAGGCGCTGGCACAGGAAGGCGCGCGCGCCGGGGTGACGGTCAACGCGATCGCGCCGGGCTATATCGATACCGACATGGTGGCCGCGGTTCCGGCGGACGTGCTCGAGAAGATTGTCGCCAAAATTCCGGTCGGCCGGCTCGGGCAGGCGAGCGAGATCGCGCGCGGAGTCGCGTTCCTGTGCTCGGAAGAAGCGGGCTTCGTCACCGGATCGACGCTGTCGATCAACGGCGGGCAGCACATGTACTGAGACGAAATGGGCCGGCTCCGCGAGGAGCCGGCCCAAGGTCCCCAATACGCTACGCGGGGACCTCGATACGCAAACTACCCTGCTGCCTATACGGTGTGCGCCTTGGCGCTGGCTGAACGCACTTGTTATGTGAGGTTCATCTTGGTTGGGGCTGGTCGGGAGGCGGCGAGCGGCTATGACCCGATGAATGCGTTTCGCCGTTCCGCTCTCGTCGCTCCTGATGCTGTCCGTCACTGCCTCCGGGATCGAGCCGCGTGCGGTGCTCGGCGATCGTCCGGAAATCGTCGCGACGCCGGTACCGCTGGACCCTTCGGACCCGGCGCGGACA
>JASLBO010000501.1 GCA_030146605.1 Sphingomonas sp.
ACCCGGTGATCGGGCGTGACAGCGAGATTTTGCGCGTGATCCAGATTCTCAGCCGCCGCACCAAGAACAATCCGGTGCTGATCGGCGAGCCCGGCGTCGGCAAGACCGCGATCGCCGAGGGTCTCGCGCTGCGCATCGCCAATGGCGACGTGCCCGATAATCTCAAGGATCGCGCGCTGATGTCGCTCGACATGGGCAGCCTGATCGCCGGCGCCAAATATCGCGGCGAATTCGAGGAGCGGCTCAAGGGCGTGCTCGACGAGGTCAAGGCCGGCGAAGGCGACATCATCCTGTTCATCGACGAGATGCACCAGCTGATCGGGGCCGGCAAAACCGAAGGTGCGATGGACGCGGGCAATCTGCTCAAGCCCGCGCTCGCCCGCGGCGAGCTGCATTGCATCGGCGCGACCACGCTCGACGAATATCGCAAATATGTCGAGAAGGACGCGGCGCTCCAGCGGCGCTTCCAGCCGGTATTCGTTGGCGAGCCGACCGTCGAGGACACGATCTCGATCCTGCGCGGGCTCAAGGAGAAATACGAGCTGCACCACGGCGTGCGGATCACCGACGGCGCCATCGTGAGCGCCGCCACGCTCTCCAACCGCTACATCACCGATCGCTTCCTGCCCGACAAGGCGATCGACCTGATGGACGAGGCGGCGTCGCGCATCCGCATGGAAGTCGAGTCCAAGCCCGAGGAGATCGAGAATCTCGACCGGCGGATCATCCAGCTCAAGATCGAGCGCGAGGCGCTCAGGAAGGAGACCGACGCCGCGTCGAAGGATCGGCTCGCCGCGCTTGAGGCCGAGCTCGCCAATCTCGAGCAGCAATCGGGCGAGCTGACCACGCGCTGGCAGGCCGAGAAGGACAAGATCAACGCCGAATCGCGCATCAAGGAGCAACTCGAAGCCGCCCGGCTCGAGCTCGACCAGGCGCAGCGCGCGAGCGATCTCGGCAAGATGGCGGAGCTCAATTACGGCACCATCCCGGCACTGACCCGGCAGCTGGAGGAAGCGCAGGCGACCACCAAGGGCGCGATGCTGCGCGAGGAAGTCACCGCCGACGATATCGCCGGCGTCGTCGCGCGCTGGACCGGCATCCCGATGGAGCGGATGCTCGAGGGCGAGCGCGAGAAACTGCTCCAGATGGAAGAGCAGCTCGGCAAGCGCGTGATCGGCCAGGCCGACGCAGTGAAGGCAGTGTCCACTGCAGTGCGGCGCTCACGCGCGGGCCTGCAGGATCCCAATCGACCGCTCGGCTCTTTCCTGTTCCTCGGGCCGACCGGGGTCGGCAAGACCGAGCTGACCAAGGCGCTCGCCGAATTCCTGTTCGACGATTCCTCCGCGATGGTACGCATCGACATGAGCGAATTCATGGAGAAGCATTCGGTCGCGCGGCTGCTCGGCGCCCCTCCGGGCTATGTCGGCTATGAGGAAGGCGGCGTGCTGACCGAGGCGGTTCGCCGGCGGCCTTATCAGGTCGTGTTGTTCGACGAGGTCGAGAAGGCGCATGCCGATGTTTTCAACGTGCTGCTCCAGGTGCTCGACGACGGCCGGCTGACCGACGGCCAGGGGCGTACGGTCGACTTCGCCAACACGATCATCATCCTGACCTCGAATCTCGGCTCGCAATTCCTGACCAACCTCGCCGATGGCCAGCAGGTCGAGGATGTCGAGCCGCAGGTGATGGACGTCGTGCGCGCGCATTTCCGCCCCGAATTCCTCAACCGGCTGGACGAGATCATCCTGTTCCACCGGCTGGCGGCGGAGCATATGGCGCCGATCGTCGACATCCAGATCGGCCGGGTGAGCAAGCTGCTCGCCGATCGCAAGATCCGCATCGAGCTCACCGAAGCAGCGCGTGGCTGGCTGGGGCGGGTCGGCTACGACCCGGTCTATGGTGCGCGTCCGCTAAAGCGCGCGGTGCAGCGATATCTGCAAGATCCGCTCGCCGACCTGATCCTGCGCGGCGACGTCAAGGACGGCTCGACCGTGCACATCGACGAGGGCGACGGCGCGCTGAAGCTGGGCGTGGAGTGAGGGCCGATTTCCTCTCCCCTTGACCGGAGAGAGGCAGGTCAGCAGCCGGCCTGACGCTGGCAGGCGCTGGTCTGCGACCGTTCGACATTCTGGCGATCGATCAGCCGCTGCTCGGCCCATTCGGCGCGGGTCCTGCAGACCTTGCGCGTCTGGAGGCGGCTGCCGAGCACCTCTTCCTTCTTGCACACGACCTCATTGAGGTCGCGCGCCTTGGGCTTCGCGCCGTCCTGCGCGATCGCCGAAGTGGCGACGAGCGAGAGCAAAGATGCCGCAGTGATCGCGGCTCCGGCAATTCTGATCATGTCATGCGTTCCAAAGCAAAACGGCCCGCAAGGGGCATGCGCCGATTTTGTCCCCGAACCGCCCGTGAGTCCAGCGCTCAGAGGCTATAGCCGAATTTCTCGGCCCAGGGCGCGAGCACCGGCAGCACCGGCTCGAGATGCGCACGGTAGCGAAGCCAGCGGCCCGCGGCACGCTTGTAGATCGGCTCGGTCACCTGCGAATAGCTCGCGGTGGTGATCAGCCCGCGCGATCGGGCGGTGCTGATATGGTCGAGCGCCTGCGGGTGCCAGTCGAGTCCCAGCCAGTCGAACAGCGGCCGCACCTCGGCCTCGACATCCTCGATCAGGCGCTCGTAGACGATCGCATGCGCCGCGACCGGGAACAGCGCGTTCGCACGCTCCCAATGGCTGAAGCTGAGATCATAGAGCGTCGCGGCGTCCTCCAGCCGCAGGAAGTTCGACATCGCGCGGTTGAGGCGGAAGTTGCTCATGAAGCAGCTGAGCAGCACGTCGCACGGGTGGCGCAGCGCGAGGATGAAGCGCGCCTCCGGGAACAGCCGCTTGATCAGCGGCACCTTGTTGAGGAACAGCGGCGACTTGTCGATCAGCATGCGCCCGGGCGCGAGCGGCGCGATCTTCGCGACTTCCTCGAAATAGCTCGCGCGGGCAGCGGCGATCGCGTCGGCATCCATCGTGGCGAGCTTGGCCAGCCCGCCGATCGCCTCGTCGACCAGATTGAGCGACGGCTTCTCCTCGAGCACCACCGTGTCGGGATGCCCCATCAATATCGTGTCGAGCAACGTCGTGCCCGAGCGCGGGAAGCCGACGAGGAACACCGGTGCGGGCGGCTCGGGCGGCGGCACGGCGCGCGTCCAGCCGGCCACCCATTCGGGCGTCATCATGGCGAGTTCGCCGCGCAGTTCGTCGCGCAGTTCGGCGGCGCGCACGAGCGGCGCAGAAGGGTCGGCCGCATGCCGCCGCGCGGTCTCCTCAAACCAGTGGAATGCCTCGTCCGGACGGTCCAGCCGGTCGAGCAAGGTCGCATGTAGATGCGCAGTGCGCTCCGGTTCGAGCTCCGGCGGAACCAGAGCCAGGCATTGCAGCGCGTCCTCGAATTGCTTCTCCCGCTGGTGTTCGAGTGCACGCAGGAAGCTCAGCGTGCCAACATCGACGCCGCTTTGTTCCGCGCGCGCGATCAACGGCGCGAACTCGCTCTCGCGGTTGGTGTGTTCATACTGGATCGCCAGTCCGAGATACGCGTCGCGTGCCCGCGGATCGATGTCGAGCGCGCGGAGATAGGCCTGCTCGGCCTTCGCGGTTTCCATCAATTGCCCATATTCCATCCCGAGGGCGAGCTGCATATCGGCACGGCCCGCATCGCGCAGCACTGCCGCCTCGAGCGCGGCCAGCGCCTCGGTGCTCCGGCCTTCGGCCTTGAGCAGGACGTAGAGCGCATGCTGGACATGTGCGTCCTCGGGAAAATCCCGGGCCGCGCTGCGCAAGGCGGCGTCGGCCTCGGCGGGCCGCCCTGCCGTCCGCAAGGCAGTGGCGAGGTTGATGCGGGTCGGTGCCGCGCCGGCATCGAGCGCGACTGCCCGTTCCAGCGCGACGATACTGCCGTCGAAATCGCCCAGTGTGGAGCGGGCATTGCCGAGGTTATTCCAGCTCTCGAAATCTTCGGGCGCGCGCGCAACGACGAAGTCATAGGCTTCCGCGGCCTCGGCGAAGCGCTCGAGCGACAAAGCGAGGAAACCGCGATAGCGCGCGACGCGCAGCGTCGGATCGGCAAAGGCCAGTTCGGGGGCTGCCGCCGCCAGCGCCGCTTCGTGGTCGCCCAGATCGATCAGGACCGCGATCAGATTGCAGGCGATGGTCATGTCGGCCGGACGGACGCGATGCGCGAGGCGAAGCTGCCCGGCGGCAGCGGCGAGATCGCCCCCGCGCGCCGAGAGCATGCCCAGAAAGGCGTGGAGCGGCGCCGGATCAGCGCTGTGGGGGACAGCCTCCTCCGCAAGCGCGCGGGCGCGGGTGAGATCTCCCGATTGTGCGGCGCGCAGGGCTTGGCGAAGCGCCTCCGCGGTGGTCGGGTCCAGCATGGGTGCAGTGGCCATCGCCCGGCTATGAACCGGCAGGCGCGATCGGCGCAAGCGGTGGACGCCGGCGGGCGCGTACGAGCATCAAAAAGGGGCGGCCGGCTCGCGCCGACCGCCCCGATTTGTCGTCTCTGGAACCTTAGAAGTTCAGGGTGATACCTGCGAACAGGTAGCGGCCCAGCGCGTCATAGGTCGCCGGATAGGTGTTGCCGTTGCAAGGGCCGGTCGGGCAGAGGTTCGAACCCCCGCGGCCGGCATTGCCCGAAGTCACCAGCGGCGGCTCGAGGTCGAACAGATTGTTGACGCCGAGGCGGAAGGTATAGGCCTCGCCGATCTCGAAGCTGGTCGACAGATCGATATAGTTCATCGCCCTCAGACGCGTGCCCGGATCATAGTTGAAGGCACCTTCGAGGCTCTCCTGGCCGCTCGTGGTCTCGGCATTGACCGGACCGACGTGGCGCCACTGGATCGAGAGACCGACGCCGCCGTCCATCTGCAGCGTGCCGCGCAGCTTGTGACGCCATTCGGGAAGCGGAGCGCCCGCATCCGTGGTGCCGCCGATGCTGCAGGTCGGGCCGTAGAGACCGGCGCAATCATAGGGCGCGCTGAGGCCGTTATTGACCTTGTAGCTGTCCAGATACGTGCCGTTCATGTTGAGCGACAGCCGGCCAAGGCCGAAGAGCTGCATCGAATAGGACGCACCCACTTCGATACCCTTGGTCTGCAGCTCGCCGACATTGTTCGGCAGATCGTTCACGAAACCGCCGGGAGTGAGCCAGAGCGAGCCCGCCGCATCGCGGCGGATCAGCGCGCACGACGCCGGCGTGAAGGTGGCGGTTGCGTTGTCGGTGCAGTCGGCGAGGATCGCGTCCTGACCGAACGAGCGGATCGCCTGTTCGATCTTGATGTCGAAATAGTCGACCGTCAGCGCGAAGCGCGGGACGAAGCTGGGCTGGAAGACGACGCCGACCGTCTTGGTCGTCGCCTTTTCCGGCTGCAGATCCGCGTTGCCGCCGATCAGGCCGTTATACTGGCCAGCCGGGTTCGCCGCGGTGCCCTGACCTACCGCAAAGCCCTGCGCAAGGCAGCCGTAATTGGTCGCCGTGATTGCACCGATGCCGGCGCAGGGATCCTCGGAACCGTTCAGGCCGACCGTCGGAGTCGAGAACAGCTCCTGGATGTTCGGCGCACGAACCGCGCGGTTGTACGTTCCGCGGAACCGGATGTCGGCGATCGGCGCGAAGTCGACGCCGACCTTATAGGTGTCGGTGTCATACTTGCGATCGGCGCTCGTCGTGTAGGACGAGTGACGATAGCCTGCGTTGACCGAGAGCAGGTCGATGAAATTGTCCTGCACCAGCGGGATCTGGGTCTCGCCGAAGAACTCGATGACCTTGAAGTCGCCCGAGATCGGCAGCGTCGCGCCACCCTGGCCGGTCAGATCGCCGGTCTGGAAGGCGTTGTCGGTCTTGAGCTCGAGCTCGGTCTTGCGCCACTCTGCACCGATATTGATGCCGACACCGTCGCTCGCCCACGGGGTCTGGAGGCCGTAGCTGCCCAGCTGACCGGTGAACGAGATGTTGGCCACCTGCTCGGTCGTCTGGCCGTTCTGGAAGCCGGTCGCCGAAAGATAGGCAACCGACGCCGGGCTCGCCGCACCGATGCCGCCGAAGATGTTGTACGGAACGCAGTTCGTGTCGGTGCCGTCGAGGACCGAGCGGCAGATCGGGTTGACCCCGGCCACGCGCGGATCGTCGATCACGTCGAGCGCGCGCGTCAGCCGTGCGGCCGAGAACTCGTTCGAATAGACCTGCGAATATTTCACCCGGCCGAACTGGTAATAAGCGTCGTACGACCACGCCTCGCCAAGATCGCCCTTCGCGCCGAGCACACCGCGATAATTGGTGTGCTGAAGATCCGACTGGCGCGGACCGCCTTCGACGTTACGGCGAAGCACCTGGAGATAGGCGCGGTTATACGGCGTACCGGTGCGCGGATCGAAGAAGGTGAGCGGTGCTGCACCCGGGGTCGGGTTATACGGCGCACCAATCGCGAGCGGGAAGTCGCCCAGAAAGCCGTTGATCAGGTTTTCATAGTTGACTGCCCCCGGGGCGCCGCAAATCTGCGCACGCTGCGCTGCCGACATCAGCGGGTTGTCGCAGTTTACTGTAAGCGTGTTGCCGAAATTGCCCGACGGAGCGATCTGGGCGACGGTACGGTCGTCCATGAACATGAATTCGAGATACGGCTTGAATGCCTCGTCGACTTCATAATTGGCGAAGACGCCGGCGGTGTAGCGCTCGTCCGGCCGCTGGAAATAGTTGGTCGGGGCGAAGTTGAAGCGAGTCGAGCCCGGCGCAATGCCGCCGCCCGGCTGGAAGTTGTAGAAGGTCGAGGTGCCCCCCTCGAACAGAAGGACGTTGCCTTCGGCCGAAGTCGCCGAGCCGCCGCAGGTCGGCGCGCCCGCGCCGGTATTCTGGATGGTGCACGCGCTGTAGTCGCGACGCGACTGAGTGACCGCGTTGACCTTGCGATAGCCGAAATAGGCGGTTGCATGACCGCGCTCGTCGCCGCCGAAGCTGGTGCCCACCGCGAAGGTGCCGTCGAACGCGGCGCCGTCGACGACATTGCCGTCCGGATAGCCGTAGCCCGCGCGGCCCAATGCCTGCTGCGCATTGAGCAGCGGCGGCGTGAGCGAATTGCGGTTGGTGTGCTGATAGACGCTGTACTGGCCGTCCATCCGGACGCCTTCGAAATCGGTGTCGATGATAAAGTTGACGACACCCGCGACGGCGTCCGCGCCGTAGGTCGACGAAGCGCCGCCGGTCAGCACTTCGACACGCTTGAGCATCGAGGCGGGGATGATGTTGATATCGGCAGCCGAGCCGCTGGTCGGGCTCGGGTCACCCGGCAGCAGGCGCCGACCATTGACGAGCGTCAGTGTACGGCTGGTGCCGAGACCACGAAGATCGACCGACGCGGTGCCGTCCGCGCCGTTGGCGAGCGCCGACGACTGGCTGGCGGCCACCGAGGGAAGCGAGTTGAGGAGATCCTCGATGCGCGTCGTACCCTGAAGCTTGACGTCCTCGGCACCGATGACGGTGACAGGGGCGGTCGAGGTGATGTTGGCCTGCGGAATGCGGGAGCCGGTGACGACGATGTCGCCCTGCGTGTCGGCAGTATCTTCGGCGGTCTGGCCCTCGATCGGGCCGGAAGCCGGCGCGTCGTTGGTCTGCGCGAATGCCGGCGCAGCAAACAAGGCGCCTGCAAGCACCAGTGCCGACAGCGCCGTGCCGCCGCGCAATCCGCGTGCGATATTGGTTTTCTTCATGCTGTTTCCCTCGCTTACTTCCGACCGGGTCCCTGGACCGGCGGCCGGCGTGTCTCCCCGCTCCGCATGCCGCGCTGTGCACGTGCAATGTTCAGAGCTTGGAAGATTGGATGAAGCGGCGCTTTGCTTGTGTAAAGCAGCCATTGGCATCAGCTCACCGCGTTGAAGCGGCGTGTAACCAAAAAGCCACAGATTGAGTTCGATTGTTGCGCATGAGCATGTCGCTGTGCACAAATATTATGTTGCGGCGCAGTCGGGGAAGCGGATCAATCCGCTACAGGCATCGGGCCGGCGATCAGCAACGGGTCGATCCGCGCGTCGCGCCACTTGAGGCTCCAGTGCAGATGCGGTCCGGTGGCGCGCCCGGTACGCCCGATCGCGCCGACCGGCTGGCCGCGCCGGACCTGCTGGCCGGGCTTCACGTCGATCCGGGAGAGATGCATGAAGGCACTGTTGAGTCCCATGCCGTGGTCGATCATCAGCAA
>JASLBO010000556.1 GCA_030146605.1 Sphingomonas sp.
GCTCGTCGTGCGGCCGACTTCGGAGACGGTGATCGGCGCCGCCTTCTCGCGCTGGATCCAGTCGTGGCGCGACTTGCCGGTGCTGATCAACCAATGGGCCAACGTGGTGCGCTGGGAGATGCGCACGCGGATGTTCCTGCGCACCAGCGAGTTCCTCTGGCAGGAGGGGCACACCGCGCATGCCAGCGAGGCCGAGGCGCGCGAAGAGACGCTCAAGATGCTCGAAGTCTATCGGTCGTTCGCCGAGGATTGCCTCGCGATGCCGGTGGTTGCGGGCGAGAAGCCCGAGAATGAGCGCTTCCCGGGGGCAGTCTCGACCTATTCGATCGAGGCGATGATGCAGGACGGCAAGGCGCTTCAGGCGGGCACCAGCCACTTCCTCGGCACCACTTTCTCCACCGCGCAGAACATCAGGTTCCAGAATGCCGAAGGCGAGCTTGAGCTGGCGCAGACGACCAGCTGGGGCGTCTCCACCCGGATGATCGGCGGCGTGATCATGGTCCATGGCGATGATGACGGGCTGCGCGTGCCGCCGCGCGTCGCGCCGTGGCAGATCGTGATCGTTCCGATGCTGCGCGATCAGCCCGAGGATCAGGCGATCGTCGATTATTGCAAGACGCTCCAGCAGGAGCTGGCGGCGCTGAGCGCGTTTGGCGAGCCGGTTCGCGCCTTGTTAGACCTGCGCCCGGCCAAGGCGGCGACCAAGCGCTGGGGCTGGGTCAAGAAGGGCGCGCCGATCGTGATCGAGGTCGGCGGACGCGATGTCGCGGGCGGCAACGTCTCGGTGATCCGCCGCGACCGGCTGTACCGCGAGGACGGCAAGCTCGACAGCGCCGTGGTGCCGCGCGCGCAGCTCGTCGACGAGGCGACCGCGATGCTGGAGAGCGTGCAGCAGACGCTCCACGCGCAGGCCCGCCAGCGAATGGACGCCAATATTCGCCGCGATGTGACCGACTTTGCGGCGCTGGAGAAGGCATTCGAAGGCGAGAAGCCGGGCTGGGTAGAGGTCAGCTGGGCAAGGCCCGGCGGCGCCGAGCTTGACAAGGTGGTCGAGCGGTTGAAGGCACTCAAGCTCACTTTCCGCAACGTGCCCGGCAATGCCGCGGTCGCGGAGGGCGCGTGCATCTTCACCGGTGAGCCCGCGGTCGAGCGCATCCTGGTCGCGCGGGCCTATTGAGGCCGTGACGGTCCGGTCGCTCTTCGCGTCGCTGCTGTATCAGAAAGCATTGGGCGACGCGGCGTTGATCGATGAGCTCGAAGGCTCGTGCCTCCAGCTCGCCGAGGACGACCGGGCGGGGCGCGGCTGGGCGCGGGAGCATGGCTATCAGGGCTATACGTCCTATGCCTCGCTCAACGATCTGCCGACGCGCGATCCCGCATTCGCCGATCTCAAGCGGCTGCTCGACAAGCATGTCGCCGGGTTCGCCGAGGCCTGTGGGTTCGATCTCGGGGGCAGGAAGCTCAAGCTCGACAGCCTGTGGGTCAATGTTCTCAATGGCGGCGGCGGGCATAGCGGGCACGTCCATCCGCACAGCGTGATCTCGGGTACGGTCTATGTGGCGTTGCCGCCGGGATCGCGCGGGCTGCGGCTCGAGGATCCGCGGCTGGCAATGATGATGGCCGCACCCCCGCGCCGCGCCGATGTGGCCGAGCCGCTGCGCAGCTTCGTCGAGGTGATTCCCGCGCCGGGCGACGTGCTGCTCTGGGAAAGCTGGCTGCGGCACGAGGTTCCGGCCGGATCGGGCAGGGGCAAGCGGATCAGCGTGAGCTTCAACTATCGCTGGTAACGGGGGAGGGAGATGCTCGATCGACGGGCGGTACTTGCCGGTGCATTGATGCTCCCCGTGGCTGCCCGGGCCGAGGAGCGATGGGACGCGATCGTCGATCCGCGCACCGGCACGCTCGGCAAGGCACTCGAGCAGGCCGCGGCAGCCGGCGGACGGCCGTTCCGCATCCTCGTCCGTGAAGGCATGCTGGTCGAGAAATTGACGGTGACCGTGCCGAACGTAACGATCGTCGGGAGCGGCAGGGCCACGGTGTTGAGCTTCGGCACCTGGGCCGGGCGCAAGCATCCCGACGGGAACAACTGGGGTACCGGAAGGACGGGCACACTGACCATCGCCGCGCCGGGGACGACACTGGGCAATCTCACCATCCGCAACAGCTTCGACTATATCGGGGCGAAGCGCGACAGCGCCGGCAACGGCGCGCAGGCAGTGGCGCTGGTGATAGGACGCGAGGCGGACCGAACGCTGGTCGAGCATTGCTGGCTCGAAGGCTATCAGGACACGCTCTACGTGCAGGGCCGCTCGCGGATCGCCGATTGCCGGATCGCCGGCGGGGTGGACTTCATCTTCGGGGGCGCGGCGGCGTGGTTCGAGCGCTGCGAGATCGTCACGCGCTACGTGCCGAACGTTCCGGAATTCGGCTATCTGACCGCGCCGAGCACGCCGCTTGATCAACCCTTCGGCCTGATCTTCTCGCGCTGCCGGCTGACGCGCGAAGCGGGTGTCCGCGCGCGCTCGACCTGGCTCGGACGGCCGTGGCGCGCCGGCGGCAACATGGCGCTCACCGGCCAATCGGTGTTCCTGGACTGCTGGATGGACGCCCACATCAAACGCGAAGGCTGGACCTGGATGGGCTATAAGGGTCCGGAAGGCGAGCAGCGCCGGCTGACCCCGCAGGAGGCGCGGTTGTTCGAACATGCCAGCCGCGGGCCGGGCGCGGGACCACCCTCGGCGACGCGGCGTTTTCTCGATGCGGCCGACGCAGCACGGTTCACCCGCGCCAATGTGCTGGGCGGCTGGCACGGGGGTGCACAGGCGCTCGCTTTGCGGTAACCTCGGGCGCGGGGGCGTCTGGAGGAAGCAATGTCTCGGATCATCTTGTTTGCCGGCGCGCTGGCAGTCACCATCCCCGCCGCGGCGCTCGCCCATCATGGCTGGAGCTCGTACGACGAGACCAAGCCGCTCACCGTCACCGGATCGCTGCAGAAGGTCGCCTGGGGCAATCCACATGGCAGCGCCGAGATGCGCTGGCAGGGCAAGCAATGGCATGTGGTGCTCGCGCCGGTGGCGCGGATGGAGGCGCGGGGGCTCAGTTCGTCGATGATCGACAAGGGGCAGACCATCACCCTGACCGGCTATGCCCGCAAGGACGGCACTGCCGAGATGCGAATCGAGCGCGTCAAAGCCGGCGGCAAGATCGTCGAGCTGCGCTGAGGCGTGGAAGCCGCGTTGCTCGCGCTCGCCGGCTGGCTCGACGCGGCGGGGGTGAGCCAATGGGCGCGGGGCGGCGCCCTGGTCTATCCGGTCGCCAACACCGTGCATCTGCTCGGGCTGGTGATGCTCGTCGGCGGGATCGGGGTGGTCGATCTGCGGCTGGCGGGAGCGTGGCGGAACCTCGATGCGGCGGCATTGTCGCGCGCGCTCACCCCCGTGGCGGTCGCCGGGCTCGCCAT
This sequence comes from Sphingomonas sp., assembly GCA_030146605.1. Taxonomy (GTDB): domain Bacteria; phylum Pseudomonadota; class Alphaproteobacteria; order Sphingomonadales; family Sphingomonadaceae; genus Sphingomonas. The sequence goes on from JASLBO010000556.1 coordinate 3,461, forward strand.
CCTGACGCTCAGCGGAACGCTGCTGTTCGCGGCGGACGGTGCCGCTCTGGCGCGATCGACGGTCTTTCACCGCAAGCTGGTGCTGATCGCGCTGGCGCTCGCCAATGCGCTGGCGTTTCGGATCTTGTGGCAGCGCAAAGTGGATGGGGATGGGGGCTTGCCGCCGCTTGTGGGACGCGGGATGGCGCTGGCGTCGCTGCTGCTGTGGCTCGCAGCGGGCACAGCGGGGCGGCTGATCGCCTATAGCTGAGTGCGGGTCAGCAGATCACGAGCGTAAGCGAGCGCATCAGGCTGCGCTCGATCGGCGCGTCGAAGCGGCAGCCGATGTGATTGCCGTCGTTCCACACTATCGTGGCCGAAACGGGCAGGCTGTCCTGCAGGCGCAGCCAGACCCGTTCGCCTTCGGGATGTTCGCTGGTGCAGGCGAGCCGGCAGCCATAAACCGAGAGGTCGCGCAGGATCGCGTCGATCGACGTATTGCCCTGCTTGCGGACGGTGGCCCGCGTGACGGTGATGCGATGCCGCGGCTCGCTGCGCTGTTCTACCAGCGCAGGCCCAACCGTCCGGAATTGCGTAAGTCTGGTCGCCATAACCCTCCTGCCCCGCGGAACGCTAGGGGCGGAGTTATCAACAAGTGGTTAAGCGAACCTTTCGGTCCACCACGTAGCGAAGGCGCCGCGCTCCGCCTCGGTGAGGTGCAGGCCGAGCCTGGAGCGGCGGAACAGCGCATCCTCGGGCGTGCGCGCCCATTCGCGGTGGTGCATCCACCGTGCCTCGATCTCGGTAAAGCCCGCGCCGAACGCTTCGCCCATCGCCGCTTCGTCGTGCACCTCGTCCAGCATCTCGCCGAGCAGCGTGCCATAAGCATGCGCCATCCGCCGTGCGCGCTGTTCGCCGAGAAAGGGCCAGCGCGTCCGGACATGCTCGACATGCAGGTCGAACCCGGCGATCATCCCGCCGGGGAAGGCACGGGCACGGGTGCGGCAGCGCGGCTCGATGCCGAGCGGGGGGCCGATCTTCTCCATCGCCTCTTCGGCGAGCGCGCGCGCCGTGGTGATCTTGCCGCCGAAGATCGACAGCAGAGGCGGTCCATCCTTGTCGAGTTCGAGGACATAGTCGCGGGTCACTGCCTGGGCCTTTGCCGCCCCGTCGTCATGGAGCGGACGCACGCCCGACCAGCTCCAGACCATGTCGGAGGGCGTGATCTGCCGGCTGAAATAGCGGTTCGCGGCGTCGCAGAGATATTGCGCTTCCTCTTGCGAACAAGTCGCATCCTCGGGTCGCTCGACGGGGATGTCGGTGGTGCCGATCTCGGTAAAGCCGCCCTCATAGGGGACAGCGAAAACGATGCGCCGGTCCGGTTGCTGGAGGATATAGGCGTGGTCGCCCTCGAACAGCCGCGGCACGACGATATGGCTGCCCTTGATCAGACGAACCTGCGAACCAGTCGCAACGGACAGGCTATTGATAATCGTTCGCACCCAAGGGCCGGCCGCATTTACCAGCCCGCGCGCCTCGACAAGCCGGCCATCGGAGAGGCTGGCTTGCCAGAAATCCCCCACGCGCTTCGCGGAGAGCAGTGCGACGCGGGTGGCGATCTCCGCGCCGTGTGCGGCGGCGTCGAGCGCGTTGGCGAGGGTCAGCCGGGCATCGTCGACCCACGCGTCCGAATAGACGAAACCGCGATGCGTGCCAGCGAGCGGATCGGTGAACAGGGTGTCGCCGGGATCGAGGCTGCGCGAGCGGGGCAGCGAGGATTTGCCGGCCAGCATATCATAGAGCCACAGCCCGGCACGCACCATCCACCACGGGCGGACCGAATGCGCGTGCGGCAGCACGAAAGCCATCGGCCGGATCAGATGCGGCGCGGCGGCGAGCAGACGCTCGCGCTCGTGGAGCGCCTCCCGCACGAGGCGGAACTCGTAGGTCTCCAGATAGCGTAGCCCGCCATGGATCAGCTTGGTCGATGCCGAAGAAGTGTGGCTGGCGAGATCGTCCTTCTCGACGAGCAGCACCTTGAGGCCGGCGAGCGAAGCCTCGCGTGCGATCGCGCAGCCGTTGATCCCGCCGCCGATGATGAGAAGGTCCCAGGGCACGGAGTCCGCGTTACGGTGTTGGTACAAAGCCCGCGAGTCCCTATCTTGGTGTCCAATGACAAGAATCAAGATAAAAGCAGGGCTGCCCACTCGGCAGCAGATCCTCGATTTCATTGCCAGCACCGACACTCCCGCCGGAAAGCGCGAGATTGCGAAGGCATTCGGCCTGCACGCGCAGGAAAAGATCGCGCTCAAGGGACTGCTCAAGGACATGGCCGATGAAGGGCTGATCGATTCCGCCCCCGGCCGCGCTTTCCACAAGATGGGCGGAGTCCCCAAGGTCACGGTGCTCAGGATCGTCGACGCCGACGGCGACACGATCTGGGCGGTGCCCGATCGCTGGGAGGCCGAGGGCATTCCGGTGCCGCGGCTGCGCGTCCGCGAACAGCGCGGCAAGCGATCGGCGCTGGGCATCGGCGACCGCATCCTCGCGCGCACCGAAGAGGCCGGCAACGGCTGGATCGCCCACCCGATGAAGAAGCTCGCCGGCGGCGAGGAGCAGGTGCTCGGCGTCGTCCACGAGGAGGGTGGCCGGCTCTACCTTCAGGGCGTCGAGAAGAGGGATCGGCACAGCTATCCGATTTCGGAGCGCAACGGCGCCGAGCCGGGCGATCTTGTGCTGGCGAACAAGGCCGGCAAGCCGCCGCGGATATTCGCGCACGTGACCGAGCGCCTGGGCGATCCGTTCGCGCCGCGCAGCTTCTCGCTGATCGCGATCCACCGCCACGGCATCCCCAATGTCTTCCCGGACGATCTGCTGGCGGAGGCCGAGCGCGTCTCGAAGCAGCCGCTCGGCGACCGCGAGGACCTGCGGCATCTGCCGATCGTCGCGATCGATCCGGCCGATGCCCGCGATCACGACGACGCGGTATGGGCGACGCCCGATGACGATCCGCAGAACGAAGGCGGCTGGAAGGCAGTGGTCGCGATCGCCGATGTCAGCTTCTATGTCCGCCCGGGCTCGCAGCTCGATCGCGAGGCGCGCAAGCGCGGCAACTCGGTCTATTTTCCGGACCGCGTCGTGCCGATGCTGCCCGAGATCCTCTCGGCCGAAGTGTGTTCGCTGAAGGAAGGCGAGGACCGCGCCGCGCTGGCCTGCCACCTCCAGGTCGGCAAGAATGGCGAGCTCAAGAGCTGGCGCTTCACCCGCGCCGTAGTCAGCCTCGCGGCGAACATCGCTTATGACGATGCGCAGACGATCATCGACGGAGAGGCGAGCAAACGCGCACTGCTCGACGATCGCTTTGCGGCGGGTGCGCAGAAGCGTGCTGAGATCGAGCCCGCGCTGCGGCACCTCTGGGATTGCTGGCGCGCGCTCTACAAGGCGCGTGAAAAGCGCGAGCCGCTGGACCTCGATCTGCCCGAGCGGCGGATCGTGCTCGACGAGATGGGGCGTATCCTCTCGGTTGCGCCGCGCGAGCGGCTCGATGCGCACAAATTGATCGAGGATTACATGATCGCGGCCAATGTCGCCGCGGCCAAGGCGCTCGAGGCGAAGAAGGCGCCGGTGATGTACCGCGTCCACGAGCCGCCCTCGCGGGAGAAGCTGGTCGCGCTCAAGGAATATCTAAAGACGTACGATCTCGAATTCGCGCTGGGACAGGTGATCAGGCCGGCCACGTTCAACCGCATTCTCGAGCGGGTGGGCGAGGCCGATTTCCGCGACGAAGTTATGCAGCAGGTGCTGCGTACCCAGACCCAGGCCTATTACGGGCCGGAGAATGCCGGGCATTTCGGGCTCTCTTTGGGCAGCTACGGCCACTTCACCTCGCCGATCCGCCGTTATGCCGATCTGATCGTGCATCGCTCGCTGACCGATGCCTATAAGCTCGGGCCGGGCGGGCTGACCGCCGAGGAGGCCGGATCGATGGACCGGATCGGCGAGAGCATCAGCCAGCTCGAGCGCCGCGCGATGGAGGCCGAACGCGAGACGATCGATCGCTATGTCGCCGCCTATCTCGCCAACCATGTCGGCCAGATCATGGAAGCCCGCATCACCGGCGTGCAGAATTTCGGCTTCTTCGCTACGATCGAAGGCATTGGCGGCGACGGGCTGGTGCCAATCCGCGACCTCGGCACCGAATATTTCCGCTACGAGGAAGCCAGCCAGCGGCTGATCGGCGACGATACCGGGACGACCTTCGCGCTGGGCCAGCGCCTGCCGCTGCGGCTGGCCGAGGCCAACCCGATCTCGGGTGCGCTGCGCTTCGAGCTTCCCGACGGCAAGGGATCGGCATCGAGCGGCGCCGGGCGCGAGGAGCGGCGCGGCCCGCGGGGTCCCAAGCGCGAGATCAAGCATCGCGGACGGCCCGCCAATATCCGGCATCAGGGGCGCAAGCGATAGACCGTTGAGCCGCCGCCGCTTCCGTGCGAGCCTGCGCGGAAGCGTTAGGGGGCAGCTTATGGTCGCAGCGTCACCGGTCCCGTCGATCATCCCGGGAATGAGCTTGCGCGCGCGCCGCAGGATCGCGTCGCACTTCCTATTCTATCACGCGACGAGCGCCGAGGATGCGGTGGCCTATGTGCCGCAGAGCCCTGTCGAGCAGCGCCAGTTCGCCCGGATGCAGGCGAAGGGCGTGATCCGCGAAGCGGCGCCGGAGTGTTACTGGCTCGACCGCGCGCGCCAGGCCGCGGACGTCGAAGCGCGACGGCGGGTGCTGGTGCCGATCGTGGTCGTGCTGTGCGTTGCCGCCGCCGCACTGATTTTGCTCGGCTATCGGGGCTGACCGCCCAAACGACCGGCGCGCATCCGCCCGTGATAGAGCTACCCGACCGGCGCTGACGGGCGCGAGAACACCTGACGCAGTCTGGGACGCGCCTGGCTAGACTCGCTTCACCGTAAAGCGTTTCATCGCGCAAAATTCACGCTGAATGCAATTATCCGACAGATTTCAAAGAGCGGCCGGCAAGATGCCGACCGCCGATCCCAGCACCTGAGATCCTACATCGCAAGTGCGGTCATTCGATCGTGAAGCGCAGCCCGGCGTGCGCCTCAAGCCGCTTCCTGAGCGGTTCGGCCATCAGTGCGCCCGCAGTCCAGATGCCGCCTTCGCCCTGTACGTCCCGGATCAGGCAGAGCGCGCTCTCGGTGATCATCTTGCTGGTCGAACCGTAACCGGGGTCGCGATCGCCCTTGACCGAAGCCGTGAGGCGCTCGCCCGAAGGCATCTCGGCGATGAAGGCGATGTCGTAGAAGCCGGTCTCGCGCTCTTCCTTGCCCGGGCCTTCGCCGGGGGCGGGGCCCTTGTCCGAGTTCATCGGGTTCATTTTGGCGATCGCCTCGGCCGCGGCCTTGCCGAGGTCGCCGATGCCCGGGGCGACCATCATCTCGTCGTAGCGGAAATCCTCGCCATAGGGATGGCCGGCGAGGAAGTTGGTCCGGTGGACGTTCTTGGTGTTGATCACCGCCATCATGAACGGCGCGACCCAGCCGCCGACCGCCTCGTCATATTCGGGCAGCACGCCCTTGGGCTGGCTTGGCCCGGCAAAGCCGGGGGTGAGCGCGAAGGGATCGATCAGTGCCTTGAAGACCGCGGGGTCCTTCGCCGCCGCCATCGCCGTCGCCTTGCCGCTGGCGAAGGTGCCGCCCGAGAAGGTGCCCTTCATCGCCCGGACGCGGCCCTTCACACGCGGCGCGGGCTTGCCGAAGCGGCGGATCGCCTCCTGCTCGACGGTCCATACGCCAAGATCGAAAGGGATCGAATCGAAGCCGCACGAAAAGACGATCCGGGCGCCGCTCGCTTTGGCCGCGTCGTGATATTTGCCGATCATCTCGTGCATGAAATTGGGCTCGCCGCACAGATCGACATAAGCGGTGCCGGTCTCGACACAGGCGGCGAGCAGCGGCTCGCCATAGAGCTGGTAGGGGCCGACGGTGGTGATCACGACCTGCGCACGTGCGGTCAGCGCCTTCAGCGCCGAGGGATCGTCGGCATTGGCGGTGAGCAGCGGCGTGTCCGCGGGGGCGCCGATCTCGCTGCGGACCTCCTGAAGCTTGGTCAGCGAGCGGCCTGCCATCGCCCATTGCACATCGGCATAATTGGCGGCGAGATATTCGGCGACGAGGCGCCCGGTGAACCCGGTGGCGCCATAGACGATGATCTCGAATTCGCGGTCGGCCATTGCTCTCTCCTCTTTGAGAACGCCGTACTCACTTTTCTAAAGCGAAGGAATAGGAGAGCGACGCGCCGTCCGGCTCAGGCTTCCTGAAACTGCAGCGCGGCGAGCCGGGCATAGAGCCCGCTCGCGCCGACCAGCTCGGCATGCGTGCCGGTCTCGACGATGCGGCCTTCTTCCATGACGATGATCCGGTCGGCGGCACGCACCGTCGCGAGGCGGTGCGCGATCACCAGAGTGGTGCGGTTCGCCATCAGCCGCTCGAGCGCGTCCTGGACGAGGCGCTCGCTCTCGGCGTCGAGCGCCGAGGTGGCTTCGTCGAGCAGCAGGATCGGCGCGTCGCGGAGCAAGGCGCGGGCGATGGCGATGCGCTGGCGCTGGCCGCCCGAAAGGCGGGCGCCGGCCTCGCCGAGGAAGGTATCGAGGCCCTGCGGCAGCTCTCTGAGGAAATCGGCGGCATTGGCCACCTGCGCGGCGGCCCAGATCGCGTCGTCGCCGGCGTCCCACGCGCCGTAGCGCAGATTGTCGCGGGCCGAGGCGCCGAAGATCACCGTATCCTGCGGCACGATCGCCATGCGGCCGCGAATATCGCCCGGATCGGCCTCGCGGACGTCGACGCCGTCGACGCGGACCGTCCCGGTCTGGGGATCGTAGAAGCGCTGGAGCAGCTGGAACAAGGTCGATTTGCCTGCCCCCGAGGGGCCGACGACCGCGATGGTCTCGCCCGGGCGGACGTGGAGCGAAAAGTCAGCCAGCGCCGAGACTTCGGGGCGCGTGGGATAGCGGAAGGTGACTTGCTCGAACGCGACGGCGCCCTGCGGCGGCTGGGGAAGCGGCAGCGGGTTGGCCGGCGGGGCGATGTCGGGCTCTTCGCGCAGCAGCTCGGCGAGGCGGCTGGCGGCGCCCGAGCCGCGCAGCAACTCGCCATAGACTTCGGTCAGTGCGCCGAACGAGCCGGTGACGAGCCCGGCGGTGATCACGAACGCGGTGATCGAGCCGCCCGAGATGCGGCCCTCGGCGACGCCGTAGACCGCGTCCCACATGATCAGCGTGATCGCGGTGAACAGCAGGCCGATCACCGCGGCGGTCATCACCGCGCGCAGTGCGAATCGGCGCTTGGCGGCGGCGAAGCTGCGTGTGACCGCGCCCTCGAAGCGTTCGGCCTCGCGCCTTTCCTGCCCGAAGGCCTGGACGATGCGCATCGCGCCGAGGGTTTCGGAGGCGATCGAGCCGATATCGGCGACGCGGTCCTGGCTCGAGCGCGACAATGTGCGGACGCGGCCGCCGAGCCAGACGATCGGCAGCACGATCACCGGTATGCCGACGAGCAGATAGGCGGCGATCGCCGGCGCCAGCGTGAACAGATAGATGATTCCGCCGACGCCGGTGAGCAAATTGCGCAGCGCGGTCGAGACGGTGTTGCCCACCACCATTTCGACGATCGCGGTGTCCGAGGTGAGCCGCGAGGCGATCTCGGACGGCCGGTTTTCCTCGAACCATTTGGGCGGCAGGCGCAGCAGATTGCGATGCACCGCCATGCGAATGTCCGCCACGGTGCGCTCACCCACCCACGAGACGAAGTAGAACCGCACCGCCGTCGCCAGCGCGAGTGCAAGGACGACGAGCAGCAGGCCCTCGAAATAGACGCCGATCTTGCTGGTGTCGGCGCCCGCGGCGAAGCCGTTGTCGACGATCTGCTTGAAGGTGCGCGGGATCCACAAGGTCGCCACCGACGAGGCGACCAGCGCCAGCGTCGCTGCCGATAGCTGGAGCGGGTAGCGCTGCGTGAAGCTCCAGACGACGAGCAGATTGCTGAGCTTGCGCCTGGGTTGCGGAGCGGGCGCAGGGACGGGATCGGGCATGCGGCGCGGACTAGCGTGAATGGGCGGGGAGGGGAACTGTCTCTTGCTCCACAGTCCCTCTCCCATCGGGAGAGGGAAGGGGCCCGCCGCCGAAGGCGGTGGGAAGGGTGAGGGCAGAGTATGTGGCTGAACTGCCCTCACCCTTCCGCCGCTTCGCGGCTCCCTCCCTCTCCCGATGGGAGAGGGAGATTGGGAACTGCTTCCATATTTGGAACATTTGGTATGACAACGTTGCACCGCAACACGGCGCGATCTATTAGTATGATAAGTCGCCGCCGTTCCAACGGGTGACGGTGGAAGGAATTGAATGCTCTACGACGCATATGAGATTCAGCGCTCGCTCCTCGCCGGGGCCAGCGCATGGGCCAATTTCTCCGCCGGCCTGCTCAATAACCCCGCCAACCCTTTCGCCTATTTCGGGGGCGGCCCGGTGCTCGCCTCGGCGCTCGAGGTGTTCGCGCATGCTTCGGCGCCGCGCGGCAAGCCCGATTTTGCGCTCGATCACACCCTTATCGACGGCCGCCAGGTGGAAGTGCGCGAAGAGATCGTGCTCCGCAAACCGTTCGGGCAATTGAAGCGCTTCGTCCGTGAGGGGGCCGAGGGCGGTCCCAAGCTGCTGATCGTCGCGCCGATGTCGGGCCATTACGCCACCTTGCTGCGCGGCACGGTCGAGCGGATGCTGCCGGTGGCGGACGTCTACATCACCGACTGGCGCGACGCCAAGCTGGTGCCGCTCGCCGACGGCCGCTTCGATCTCGACGATTATATCGATTATCTGGTCGAGTTCCTCGCGCATATCGGCGCGGAAGGGAATGCGCGGCCACACATGCTGGCAGTGTGCCAGCCGTCGGTTCCCGCCTTCGCCGCCGCGGCGGTGAT
>JASLBO010000574.1 GCA_030146605.1 Sphingomonas sp.
GCCCGTTCAGGCTCACCTTCAACCGGCTCGCCCACTCGATTCCCGAGGGCAATGCGATCCTGATCGAAACGCCGTACGGCAAGGTATTCCACACGGGCGACTGGAAACTCGACGAATCTCCCGCGCTGGGCGGCGCCTCGACCGCGGCGGAGCTGACTGCGATCGGCGACACCGGCGTGCTGGCGCTGGTGTGCGATTCGACCAACGTGTTCAATCCCGAGGCTTCGGGTTCGGAGATCGACGTCCGCAAGGGGCTCGACGAGGTCGTCGCCACGATCAAGGGACGGGTGCTCGTCACCACCTTTGCGTCGAACGCGGCGCGGCTGCAGACGCTGGGCGAAGTCGCCCATGATTGCGGGCGCAAGCTGTGCGTCGCGGGGCGCTCGCTCGACCGAATCCTGCGCGTCGCCAAGGCAACCGGCTATCTGCGCGACTTCCCCGAGACGATCGACTTCGACACCGCGATGACCTTGCCGCCCAACCAGGTGATGATCATCGCCACCGGCGGGCAGGGCGAGGCGCGCGCCGCGCTCAATCGGATCGCCGAGGATACGCATGCGCTCAAGCTTCACGCCGGCGACACGGTGATCTTCTCGTCGCGGCAGATTCCGGGCAACGAGGTCGCGATCGGCAAGATCATGAACATGCTGGCCCATAAGGGCGTCGAGATCATCACCGACCGCCAGGCCTTCGTCCATGTCTCCGGGCATCCAGGACGGCCCGAGCTGGCCGAAATGTATCGCTGGATCCGTCCGCAGGTGCTGGTGCCGGTGCATGGCGAGCTTCGCCACCTCCACGAGCAGGCGCGCTTCGGGAAGGAGCAGGGCATCCCCACGGCGATCACTCAGTCCAATGGCGAAATCTGGAAGCTCGCCCCGGGCAAGCCGAAGCAGATCGGCAATGCACCGGTCGGTCGGCTTGTGCTCGACGGCGACGTGATCCTGCCCGCCGACGGCACGACGATCAACGAGCGGCGGCGGGTTGCGCTGTACGGCCAGATTTCGGTCGCCGTGGCGATCCAGGGCGGCCGGCTGAAGGGCGCTCCGCAAATCCGGGTGCAGGGCGTGCCGGTCGAAGAGGATCGCGATGCGTTTCTGGAAGAAGCGGCCAGCGCCGCCGCGGAAGCGGTGAAGAAGGATGGCCGCGATCTGGAGAAGCTGCGCGAGGCGGTGCGTCTCGCGGTGCGGCGCTCGGCGGTGCGCTTTACCGGCAAGAAGCCGGTGGTCGACGTGCTGATCGTGGAGCTCTGAAGCCATGCGCTGGCAGTCGATGCTCGCGATCTACATCCTGTTCTGGACCCTCTCGGTGTTCCTGGTGCTGCCCTTCGGGGTGCGCACCGCGCATGAGGCGGGGGCGGAACTCGTACCCGGCCAGGCCGAGAGCGCGCCGCACGGGTTCAATCCGGGCAGGGTCGTGATCCGCACGACGATCCTCGCCACGGTGCTGTTCACGCTATTCTACCTGAATTACGTCAACGAATGGGTTACCGCGGACATGCTCGACTGGGCGCACCGGTAGGAAATCGCGGGTCAAGTTTCACGGTTTTCACGGCGAATCGGCAATTATATTGCTCGCGCCTGCAAGATTGTGTCGCGAACCGCTTCGGTTGATTTGACGATCTCAAAGAGCCGATAGCAAGGCTGACACAGCAAATCCTACATTGGAAGCCCGCATCGTCATCCCGGCGGAAGCCGGGATCTCGCGCACCGGGCTGTTCGCTGCCTGAGATCCCGGCTTCCGCCGGGATGACGGTTATGTGCGCAGGCGCTCGATGGCCTGGGCGAGCGCGACATAGAGCTTGCCCATATCCGACGAGAGCAGGGTGACGCCCAGGGTCGAGCCGTCGCGGAGCGCCAGGATGTGGCGCAGCATCGTCTCGAAATCGTGGATGTAGCGGTTGACGTGCTCGCTGAACGCGGGGTCCGCGTCGTAGAGCCGCGCGATCTCGCGGGTGTCGCCCGGATCGAGCAGGCGCACCGCGCGGCGCGTGAAGACGCCGCGATCGCCCTTGAGATAGGCTGCCCAGGCGCTGTCGGTGACTTCGGCGGAAAAGGCCTTGGCGATGTCGATCGAGGCCGAATTGAGCGCTTCGATCAGCAAGGTGGTGCGGCGCGCGAAATTGTCGCTGTCGGCGCGCTCCCGATCGACACGTTCTTCCTCGATGCGCGCTTCCAGCCGCGACGTGGTGTCGGCGAGCGCGAGCATCTGTTGGGTAAGCCGCTCCGAGGCACGTGCCGCCGCAGTGACCGCAGCTTCGGTGGTGTCGGCGAGCTCGGCCATCTGGCGACGGACGCCCGCATCGACGACGCGCTTGAGCGCAGTGCCGCTGGCTTCCTCGAGTGCAGCCGCGGCGCCGGGCACGATCGTGGCGAGCGCCTCACGGGCATGGCCGGCGGCGGCGCTGGCGGTCTCGCGCACGCTGATCAGCGCATCGACGAGCTGCGGCGCCGCGGTTTCGGCGAAGCGGCGCGTCGTCGCGATCGTGTCGTCGACGATCGCCCCGAGCGATGCAGCCTGCTGGCTGCCGGCGGCGAGCGTGTCGAGCAGCGAGACCTGCGTCTTGGCTAGCGTATCGCGCTGCTGCGAGACGACGTCGGCGATCGCCTCGATCGCGTCGTGCGTGCTCTCCGCGGCGGTGACCAGAGCGAGCAATTCGGGCTTGGCGCCGGAGACGATCCTGCGGCTCGCGGTGATCCGCGCATCGAGCCGGGCTAGCGCCTCGGGCAAGGTCTCGTCGATCTCGCGCGCGGACGCGTCGAGCGCGGTGAGCAGGTCTTCGGAGGTGCCGATGACCTTGCGCGCGAGCTGGTCGCCGGTGCGCAGCGCTTCGGACATCGCGTCGGTCGAGCCCTGCAGCGCGCTGATCGAGGCGGCGAGCGATTTGGTGCGATCGGTGCCGGCGGCGTGGAGCACCTGAAGCTCGCGGTCGAGCCGGTCG
>JASLBO010000034.1 GCA_030146605.1 Sphingomonas sp.
ATGCGGCCCAGTTGGACAAGCCGATATACCGCACGACCCCGCGGCGCACGAGGCTGTCGAGCGCGTACAACGTCTCCTCGATCGGCGTCGCGGCGTCGAAACCGTGGATCTGGTAGAGGTCGATATGATCGGTCTGCAGCCGTTCGAAGCTCGCCTCGACCTGATCACGGATGTGCCCGCGCGAGGCGCCGGCGCCGTTGGGGCCGGGGTGCATGCGGCCGAGCACCTTGGTGGCGATCACCACTTCCTCGCGCTTGATCCCGAGCTTCTTCAGAGACTCGCCGAGGATCAGCTCGGAGCGGCCTTCGGCATAGACGTTGGCGGTGTCGAGGAAGTTGATCCCGGCATCGATCGCGGCTTTGACAAGCGCGCCGGCCTCTTCCAGCTCGAGCTGGCCGATCGTGCCCCACATCGTCCCGCCGCTGCCGCCGAAAGTCATCGTACCGAGGCAGAGTTCGGAGACGATCAGCCCGGTACGACCGAGAGAGTTGTAGCGCATGGGGTGCTCCTGAAGGTGCGGGTGCCCCCGCAGATGCGCACGCGCACGCGCTTCGGCAATGCCGCCGCGACGCTTTCGGCGTTGGAGTTGGTGGGAGAATCTCCGGCCGAGGTTGACGAATGCCAGCGGCGGTGGTGGCGGGAAGATACGGCGATAGTGTAAGTTATTGCGCTGCAAGCAAAGTGTTGGCGCCCGGACATTTCAACAGTGCAGCTGCCCTGGATCAGTTTTCTTCCGGCTTTTCCCTTGCGGCAGGCTGGGCTAGCGGAAGCGGATGCCTGCCACGCCACCCTTGATCGCCGGGCTCGAACTCGGCGGCACCAAATGCATCGTTTTGCTGGGCACCGGTCCGGCCGACGTGCGCGAACAGCGAACGATCGCGACCACCGATCCGGCGACGACCCTTGCCGAAATCGAAGCGGTGCTCGACGGCTGGAGCTTCGACGCGATCGGCGTGGCCAGCTTCGGCCCGCTCCAGCTTGACACCGGTGCACCGGATTATGGCGCGATCACCGCTACCACCAAGCCGGGCTGGAGCGGGACCGACCTCGTCCGCCGGCTGGAGCAGCGCTACGCCAGGCCGATCGGCTTCCAGACCGACGTCAACGGCGCTGCGCTCGCCGAAGCGCGCTGGGGCGCGGCGCAGGGGCTGGCGACACATGCGTACATCACCATCGGCACGGGCGTCGGCGTCGGGCTGATCGCGGGCGGCCGGCCGGTGCAGGGCGTGGCGCACGGCGAGGCGGGGCATATGCGGGTGCCGCGGGCGCCGGGTGACACTTATCCCGGCTGGTGCCGCTTCCATGGCGACTGCGTCGAAGGGCTGATCTCGGGACCTGCGCTCGCCGAGCGCTTCGGTTGCCCGGGCAGGGAACTGCCGCACGACGGCCCGCAATGGGATCTGTTCGTCAACGATCTCGGCGGGCTGCTCCACAACCTCGTCACCGTTGCCGCGCCGGAGCGGATCGCGATCGGCGGCGGGGTGATCGCGGCGCGTGCGCATCTGTTTCCGCGACTGCGGGCGCGGCTGGCCGAGAGCCTCGGCGGCTATGGCTCGCTCGCTCGCTATGCGGAGGAACTGGAGGAGCGGCTCGGTCCACCGGGGCTCGGCCCGATGGCCGGACCACTGGGTGCACTGGCGGTGGGTATGGAGGCGATGGCATCCTAGCAGCCTGCGCTTTTCATTCGTTCTCCTGCGAAAGCAGGAGCCCAGGATGACGGAGTATGCAGCTACCCTGGGCTCCTGCTTTCGCAGGAGCCCTGTGCATCTGGCAAGCGACCGGGTCCCTCAGATCACCGCCATGTCGATCTTGTAGTGATGCCACGCAAAGATCGCCGCAGCGCCGCGATGCGGACTCCACGGCGCCGACCATGCGCGCAGCATCTTCTCCGACGGACGCTCGGCATGGCCGAGAATGCGGCCGATCTCGATCTGCACCGCGAGGTCGCCGGCGGGCCAGATGTCGGGGCGCCCCTCGGCGAACAGCAAATAGATTTCCGCCGACCAGCGGCCGATACCCTTGATGTGCGTGAGCGCGGCGATCGCTTCCTCGTCATCCTCGGGCAGATTGGCGAGATCGAGCTGGCCGCTGGTCACTTCCTCGGCGAGGCTGCGGGCATAGCTCGCTTTCTGACGCGAGAGGCCGGCGCCGCGCAGCGTCTCGTCCGAGGCGCGCGCCACGGTGCCCGGATCCGTCAGGTCGCCCAGCGCGGCGGCGAGCTTGTTCCAGATCGATTGCGCCGCGGCGACGCTGACCTGCTGGCCGATGATCGTGCGCAGCAAGGTCTCGTATCCCCGATCGCGCAGTCGCGGCGCCGGATAGCCCGCGCGCGCCAGCGCCACCGCAAAGGCGGGTTCGATTTCGGCGAGCGCATCGATCGACGCTCTCAGCTGGATTTCGCTCAGGCCCATGGCCGATATCCTTGAATCGAGGGGGCTTCGGCGGCATGGACGGGGCCGACCAAGGAGAATTGCATGCCCAAGCTTATCGTCGTCACCAGGGAAGGGGAAGAACGCGAAGTCATGGGCGATGCGGGCCTCAGCGTGATGGAAGTGATCCGCGACAACGGCTTCGACGAACTGCTCGCGATTTGCGGCGGCTGCTGCAGTTGCGCGACCTGCCACATCCATGTCGATCCGGAATTTGCGGCCAAACTGCCGCCGATGAGCGAAGACGAGAATGATCTGCTCGACAGCTCTTCGGACCGCGACGAACGCTCGCGGCTGTCGTGCCAGATCCAGTTCACCGCTGCGCTGGACGGCCTCAAGGTGACGATCGCAGCCGAGGATTGAGCCCATCAATCCTCCCCCGCAAGGGGGAGGTGGCATGCGCAGCATGACGGAGGGGGAGGAATCACGCCTGCTATCGTCGTGATTCCTCCCCCTCCGTCGCCGTTGGCGACACCTCCCCCTGGCGGGGGAGGATTTGCACTGCCATCACCCCCGCGTGGCGATCGCGT
>JASLBO010000353.1 GCA_030146605.1 Sphingomonas sp.
GACTTCCCAGCCGGGCGCCCATGCGAAGCCCAGGAAAAATGGCAGCGCCAGCACCAGGGAAGCCGCCGGCACGGTGGCATAGGCGGTTTTGCTGCGGCGCGCGAACCGATCGACGATGCGGCCCGAGGTGTAGATGCCCGCGCTCATCCCGATCCCGACGACCAGCGCATACCAGACCGCCACTTCCTCCAGCGCCATCCCCTTTTCCCGCATCAGGAACAGGACGGTGAAGTTGAGCAGACCATAGGTGATGAAATTGCCGGCTCCGCTTGCCAGCGATGCCATGAGCAGCAGCGGGTTTCCGAAGAACCCCGCGATGGTGGCGGCGAACCCTTCGGATCCGGGCTGGCGCGCGCCTGCCACGGGAAGAATGTCGGTCTCGCCGCGCCTGGGCTCGCGAACGATCCACCAGGCCGCCAGCGCGGTCGCCACGCCGATCGCGCCGATCACGTAGAAGGGCATGCGCCAGCTGAACGTGGCGGCCAGTGAGGCGCCGAATGCTACGCCCAGCGCCGACCCGATCGGCGGACCGAGGTTGAAGATCGCCATCGCCGTCGCTCGTCGTTCGCGCGGGAAGGTGTCCGAGATGATTGCATAGGAAGGCGGCACGCCGCCCGCCTCACCGACGCCGACCATCATGCGTGCGACAACCAGCTGGCCATAGCTGCCGGCCATCCCGCATGCCGCCGTCGCGGCGCTCCAGACCGCGCAGGCGGCGGCGAGGACCTTCACGCGACTCGTACGATCGGCAAGCCAGCCGATCGGGATCGCGATGAAGCAATAAAAGAGGGCGAAATAGAAGCCGGTGAGCAAACCGAGCTCGCCGTCGGTGATGTTCAGCCCTTCCTGGATCGGCTTGGCGAGGATCGAGATCAACTGGCGGTCGAGAAAATTGAGCACGTAGACGAAGCACAGCATGGCGAGCGTGATCCGCGCTCCCGCCGTGGACCTGTAGCCGGCGCCCGGTGCTGCCGCGGCGTTCATGGACGCCACCCCGGTATCCTGGCTTCCGTCATCGTCTCGTTCCTCTCCGCTCGCCTTACGATTCATTATTGTCCAGCCAGCCGGGCCTCCCCCGCCCGCCGCCATATCCCGCCGCGACGCGCTGCTTCAGCAGGGCCGGCGGGCGAAACCGCTCACCATAGGCATCGTGCAGGATATCCTGGACCTGCAGGCACAGGTCGGAGGTGACGATGTCCATCATCGCGAATGGTCCGATGGGGTGGCCAAGGCCGAGGCGGCACGCCACATCCAGGTCGGCGGGCGACGCGACACCCTCCTCGGCCAGCTTGACCGCTTCGATCAGCAGGGCATGGAGCATCCGGTTCACTGCGAACCCCGCCACGTCCTTGATCCGCACCGGCTGCTTGCCGATCTCCGCCAGGATGGCTGTCACCTCGGCTATGATCGTCGCCTCGGTGGCGAAGCCGGGAATGACCTCGACCAGTTTCATCCGCGAGACCGGCGAGAAATAATGGGTGCCGAGAAAACGGCCGCGGCGGTGGGGCTGCAGGAACGTCGCCAGCGTCGAGATGGGCAGAGTCGAGGTGTTCGTTGCGAGGATGCACCCTGGCCCGCACGCTTTGTCCAGGGCGCGCAGCACGGCGGCCTTCGCGTCGAGCGATTCGTAAACGGCTTCGGTGACCATCGCGCAATCAGCCATCGCATCGACGGAGCCGACCGGCTCGATCCGCGCCAGCGCGGCGCTTGCCGCTTCCGGCGCGTAGAGCTGCCGCGAAACGCCCTTGTCCAGGACCCCGCGCAGCCGAACGATCGCGCCGGTCAGCGCCTCCTCGCTGCGATCGTGGAGGAGGACCTCATGTCCCGCCAGCGCGAAGACAAGCGCGATTTCGGCGCCCATCAGGCCCGCCCCGACGACACCCGCCTTCATGATTCACCTCCCACGAAGCGATCGTCGTCGGAGTTCGTATCGCGCTGCCATCGCTGCGCCTGTTCGATGTACCAGGGCAGGAGCTCGGGCATGGCGGTCGCCCCTGCGTTGACCACCTTGGCAGCGGGCCATCCGGCGAACAGCCGCTTGATCGGCAGTTCCTGCTTCTTGCCCGACAGCGTGCGCGGAATGCCCGGAGCGGCGATCAGCCGATCTGGCACGAAGCGCGGCGAGAGGCTGGTGCGGATCGCGCGGGCGATCGCCGCTTCCAACGCCGCATCGACGCACTTGCCGTCAGAGGGCACGACGAACATGATGAGCTGGCTGTCGCCCTCTGCATCCTCGACATCGATGATCATCGTGTCGGCGATCTCCGGCAGCCGCTCGACGGCAGCATATATCTCCGCGGTGCCCATGCGAACGCCGTGGCGATTGATCGTCGCATCGCTCCGGCCCGAAATGGTGCAGCTGCCGTCGCTCAGGATGGTCAGCCAGTCGCCATGCCGCCAGACGCCCGGCCATTCGCTGAAATAGGATTCGCAGTATTTGCTGCCGTCGGCATCGCCCCAGAAATAGAGCGGCATGCTGGGAAACGGCCGGGTGCAGACCAGCTCGCCCACTTCCCCGATCACCGGTTTGCCCGCTTCGTTCCAGGCTTCGATCGCGGCGCCGAGGTGGCGGCATTGCAGCCGCCCCGGCGTATCGGGCAGTTCGGGATTGCCGGCCATGAACGCAGCGGCGATCTCGGTCCCGCCGCTGACGTTGCACCACCAGATATCGGGGCGGCCGATCGCAGCGAATTGCGCCGTCCCCCAGCGCTGGACATCGGGGGGCAGCGGCGATCCCGTGCTGCCGAGCGCGCGAATGCGGCTGGCCCCGGGGATCTTGCCAATTTCGATCCCCGCTTTGCGGCAATTGGCGAAGAAAGCAGCGCCGGCGCCGAACCAGGTGACGCCGCTGCGATCCGCGAAGTCCCACAGCCGGGTCCAGTCGGGATCGTTCCTGGTCCCGCTCGGCGAGCCGTCGAACAGGCAAATGGTCGTGCCGCTGAGCAGGCCGCCCACCTGGATATTCCACATCACCCAGCCGCTGGCGCTGTACCAGTGGAAGCGGTCGCCCAGCGTGTTGGGCGCATAGCTCGGTCCGAGATCGAAATGGAGCCGTCCTGCAGCCGTTGCCAGGATGACGCCGCCATGGCCGTGGACGATCGCCTTGGGCAGGCCGGTGGTGCCGCTCGAATAGAGGATCCACAGCGGATGATCGAAGGGCAGCCACTCCGGCTCGAACCTCGCGACCGCCGCGTCGTCGCGAGCCGTCGCTGCCGCGAAGTCGATGGCATCCGGCACTTCGCCCGCGCTGCATTCGCTTCGAACGAGGAACAGCGTCTCGATGCAGGGAAGCTGCTTGCGAATCTCGGCGAGTGCGATGCTCCGGTCTATTTTCTTGCCGGCATAGAAGACGCCGTCGACGCCGATCAGCGCCTTGGGCGCGGTCTGCCGCCATCGATCCAGCACCGCATCCGTCCCCATGTCGGGCGAGCACAGGGTCCAGATCGCCCCCAGGCTGGCGCAGGCGAGCAGGCCGATGACCGCCGCGGGGATGTTGGGCAAATAGGCGGCGACACGATCCCCCGGCGCTATCCCGCGGGCGCGAAGTTCGAGCGCGAGGGATGCCGCCCGGCGCCGCAGCTCCGCCCAGCCGAGCGTCACGCTGTTGCCCGCCTCGTCCATGGCGACGATCGCCGGCTCGCCCGCCTCATCCGCGGCCGCCGCATGGCGGAACGCGTGTCGCGCGTAATTGACCTTTGCTCCGTCGAACCAACGGGCCGCGGGCATGGCGTCCTTGCTCAGCGCCGCGGCGAAAGGCGTCGGCGATTCGATCCCGTCATAGTCCCAAATGCTGCGCCAGAAGCCGTCCAGGTCCTCGACCGACCATCGGCGCAGATCTTCGTAGGTCGCAAAGTCTCGCCCCTGCGTCGCCTTCAGCCAATCGCGATACAGGCGGATCTGGGGAACCGGGGCCGAGACGTTCACGCTGGTACTTGCACGAGTCATCGAGGGGCAAACCTTGGGTTGGTATCGGTGTGGCGAACGGCTTCCCCGGCAAGGCGCGCCATCCACCCCCGGGAATCAGAAGGACGTCCGCAGGCTCATCGCCGCGTAGCGGCCGATCGGGTTATAGGCGCCGCCGATGCCGTCGGTGGCCGGGAAGAAGGGCGGCGTCGCATCGAACAGGTCGTTCACCTGCAGCGCCAGCTCCGTCCCGTGGGCAAAGCCGAGGTCCGGCAGACGTACCGACAGGCGGAGATCGACGGTAGTGTAGCCTTTAGCAGAGTAGAGGCTGGATCCGGCAGACGTCGCATAGGATGCCGTGACGCCCGTGCGATAATTGACGAAGTTCACCAAGGTCACCGGGCCGCCGGTGAACCCGAGTGTCGTCCGCAAGGTCGCGCGCGGGATGCCCGCTTCGAGCGAGTCGCTCTCGGCCGAGGTCGGCGACAGCTGGTTCGTGTAGTTCAGGATGTAATTGCCCGCGATGCCGCCGAAGATTGTGCCGAAACCGGTGGGCTGCCGGTACCGCACGTCGAAGTCGATGCCGTTCGTCTTCCGCACGCCGAAATTGCCCTGACGCAGATCGAGGATGTTGCCGATCGTGGGGACCGCGGCGAAGGTATAGTAAAACGGGACGGTATCGGTGATCGCCGCGCTCAGCTGCGCCGCCGTGGGATTGCGGATGACGCGCGAAGCGAAGGTCGGATCGCCGAACAGCAGCGCCCCCAGCCCTGACGGCGTGCCGATCACGTCGTCATATTTGATGTCGTAGAAGGTGACGCTGGCGCTCAGGTTCGGCGCGAAGCGGGGTTGCAGGTCAACGCCGACCGACCAGGTGCGCGCCGTTTCCGGCTCCAGATCCTGATTGCCGCCAAAGAGCAGGATGGTGTTGACCTGCGCCGCGCCGCGCGCCGGATCGCGGGCGCCGAACGCGTCCACCAGCGCGGCTGCCGAGTAATAGGAGCCGACAGTCGAACCAAGATCGCGAAGGCCCGGCGCGCGGAACGAGCGGCCATAGCTGCCGCGGAAACTCACGCCCTCGACCGGTG
>JASLBO010000109.1 GCA_030146605.1 Sphingomonas sp.
GTTCTGCTCGCGCAGCGCCGTGTCCCAATCGACCTGATCGGTCAGCGAATACCAGGTGAAGCCGACGGTCGGAATGCCGACGTTGCGCAGGCGGAGCACGTTCGCCCATTCCTTCCACAGCCAGTTCACTGCCTCGTCGCCGTTGGGCCCCTCGCGCAAATTGGTTTCGGTGTGCATCACCGGCAGGCCGTAGCGGCCGTAATATTGGCGGGTGATCTCCGAATAGACGAACACTTCGCCCGACGCTCGCGTGCTCCCGTCGGCATGGACCCGGTGCTCGTTGGTCCGATAATAATCATTGCCGAGAATGCAGTGCTGCTTCAGCCGGTTGTGAAGGAAGAAGTGGTACTCTTCCTTCGTCATGCCGTTGTCGAAAAGATATTCGTACATCTCGCTGTCGACTCGGCGGCCGTAATTGAGGTCGAGGCTGAGGAATCGGCGGGCGTTCATCAGCTCCGCGGCATGAATCGCGGCGGGGCTGTCCGCGTGGAAATATTCTGAGCTCTCGCTCTGAATGAAGATCGCGTCGGGCCGGCGCTTGAGGATCTCCTCCATCGCCATGACGTTGGCCTTCACCAGATGCTTGAGCGCGGTGACGAACGAGCAATCGTCCGACAGCTGCTCGTTCCACCAGCCATATTGCGCCGAAAAAACTGCGCAGATGAACATTTCGTTCACGGGCGTATAGAGCTGCACCCAATGGTAGCGCTCCGCGAAATCGGCTGCGTAGCGCGCGAAAAGTGCGGGGAAGTCGGGGTTCTGGAAATTGCCGATCCAGTCCGGCACGCCGAAATGGCAGAGGTCCACGATCGGCGTGATGTCTCGCTCGCGAAGGTCGTTCAGCGTCAGATCCGCGAACTCCCAATCATATCGACCCGGGCCCAGCAACGTCTTGTGCAGGGGCGGACCGAAGCGGAGATAGTGGATGCCCAGCTCCTCGACGAGGTCGAAGTCCTCGCGCCACCGTTCATAGTGGCGGCACGCCTCCATCTGGTCGATGCGGGTGCGGCCGTTGTCGATCGTGGGTATGCTGTTCTCGATGCCGGTGCAGAACATGAAATTGGCCATCGACAACCCCGCGAAACGACGATCGAGGGGCAACGCCCGGCCTGCGGCGAAGTTGCTCCGGATGGCCAAGCGCGCCGGGTGCTTTCCCCGCCTGTACGATCCGCGGGATGGAACGGTGGATCCCGCGAGGTCCAGGATTGCCGGCAACCGCTTCGCGTCGTGACGACGGGTTGACGATCACGGCCCGGCGGTCGAGCAGCAGGCGGTGACCGCTATCTCTCTCAAGGAAGCGCGGCGAGTCGCGCTCGCGGCGCAGGGTTTTGGCAATCGTCGCCCCGGCCGCCCAACCGCCGGCCACCTGCGACAAGTGCTCGATCGCCTTGGCCTCTTCCAGATCGATAGCGTCAATGTGCTGACCCGGGCGCACTATCTCCCCGCTTATTCGAGGCTCGGCAGCTATGACCGAACGCTCCTCGAACGCGCCGCTTGGGGCGTCGCACGCCAGCGGAGCGTGTTCGAATATTGGGCACACGAAGCCTCGCTGCTCCCGCTCGACCTCCACCCGCTATTGCGCTGGCGAATGGCCCGCGCCGAACGCGGGGAGATCGGCTATCAGGCTATGAAGCGCTTCGCGACCGAGCACCGGCCGGAAGCGCAGGCGGTGCTCGACCGGATTAAAGCCGAGGGCCCGATGGCGGCCGCCGATTTCGAGAACGGATCGTGCAAAAGCGGCTGGTGGGAATGGAGCCACACCAAGCATGCGCTCGAGTGGCTGTTCTGGTCCGGCAAGGTTACCACCGCTACCCGTCGCGGCAGCTTCGCGCGGATCTATGATCTTCCCGAACGCGTATTGCCGAAGTCCATTCTGGACTCGCCCTCACCTGATGCCGCCAGTGCGCAACGCGCGTTGATCGAGCGAAGCGCCCGCGCGCTCGGCGTCGCGACCGCCGCCGATCTGCGGGACTATTATCGACTGACACCTGACGAGGCAGATCATGCGATCGCCGCCCAATCAGAGGCAGGCATTCTCGTCCCCGTCCGGGTCGAAGGCTGGACCCAGAAGGCCTGGATGCACCGCGATGCTCATCTGCCCCGGCGCGTGCGCGGCGCGGCGCTGCTTGCGCCGTTCGATCCTCTGGTCTGGGGGCGCGGTCGCACCGAACGCCTGTTCGGGTTCCGCTACCGCATTGAAATCTATGTGCCGCAGGCCAGGCGCGCCCATGGCTATTATGTTCTGCCCTTTTTGATGGACGAGGCGCTGGTCGCGCGCGTCGACCTCAAGGCCGACCGCCAGGCGCGTGTCCTCCTCGCGCACCGCACCACCCTTGAACCCGGCGCGCCGGCCGGAACCGTCGGGCGCCTGACGGTCGAGCTCGAACAAATGGCGGCGTGGCTCGGGCTCGATGCCGTTCGTATCGGCGAGATCATCCTGCCATCCTGACGGCGGCGGCAATCCATCACATAACCGGGAGGCATAGGGTTGATAATGCAATATCTTGCAGGTGTCGTATTTATCCAATCGGGCAGGATGGCCACAGGTTAGAGGCGCACGCATCCACTGCAACCGTGCGAGTGCTGGCGAGCGCCGACGCTCTTTCGAACCTGGGAGATCCGAAGCGTGCGCGACCGCATCTATCACAGCCTCCGGCCTATCTCGCGAAGCCTCGTCGGGCAGGCACTTGTCAGATGGATTGCGGGTCTCGCCGAGGTGAGCCGAACGTTGTTCCCCGCGGAGGCGTCGGGCGACAAGCCTCGTCCTTCAAGCTGCGCCGGGCGCGTGTTTCGACGCTGATCGCTGTCCTGTCCGGTCCGCTCTATTTCGACCGATAGGGCCCGAACCGCTGGAGGCCTACGCGCTGATCGGGCGCTTCTTCGTCCGCGGGAGAAAGGGATACATGCCCGCGGGCGTGGCAACTTGCCTTTCGAAGCTGCTGAAGTGAATCGCGGAATCTGCCATGCGCTCACCGGAAGAGGTGCCGCCAGGCGCAATCCGGACGGCCGAACGGGAACGGGTAATGGATGTAGGAACGAGGGTCGACGAGCTCGGGACACTGATCCGCGACGGCGGCGCCTTTTACCTCCGCCGCGATCTTGGCGGCCGGTTCGAACTCGAATTGCACCGCACGCCGGTCGATCTTGTTGAAAAGCGTGTGCGGCTGGTGGGCACGATAGTCGGCCCGGACCTTGTCATCGCTGACGGAGTGTCGCCAGCCTGAACCCCGCCCCCACGTTGCGACCATGTCCGCCTGACGCAGAAAATCAAAAAACAACTTCGTTTATTATTGCAGCGCGCAGGTCTTCATGAGAGTTTCGGCGTGCGGATGCTTGCGGTTTGGCTTCACTGGAACATAACCCGGGGAAGCGCTGCGACGCTGCCGTTATGAATGCGATCGCCGGGTGGAGACGATCGAGCGATGGGAGAGACCTGATGCGTAGATTATCCATGGCCGGCCTGTGCGTTCTGGCGCTGGTGACAACGCCGGCGCTGGCCGGGCAGAAGGCGGCGGCACCCAACACGCTCACTGCCCGCGAGCGCGCCGAAGGCTGGCAGCTGCTGTTCAACGGCCGCGACCTGAGCGGTTGGCGCTCCTTTGACGGCGGCGCGGCATCGCCAAACTGGGTGGCGCGCGACGGGGCGCTGGTTCTGGCGTCGAAGTCGGGCGGGATGAGCGGAGGCGATCTCGTCACCGTGGACAATTACGGCGCCTTCGAATTGACACTCGACTGGAGGGTCGAGCGCGGGGGCAATAGCGGCGTATTCTATCTTGCCCGCAACGCGCCCGGCACCCGGAACATCTACGAAACCGGAATCGAGATGCAGGTGCTCGACAATGCCGGCCATTCCGATGGCAAGATCCCGTCGCATCGGGCTGGTGCGCTCTACGACATCACCGTGCCGCCGTTGAGTGCGGCGCGCCCCGCCGGGAGCTGGAACCATGCGCGGCTGCGCGTCGAGCGGGGCCGCATCCGCCAATGGTTGAACGGCACGCTTACTGCCGACGTACCGTTCGGCAACGATGCGTGGCGCAAGCGGGTGGCGGCGTCGAAGTTCGCCTCGATGCCGCTGTTCGGCACCTTTCCGAGCGGTGTGATCGGCCTGCAGGATCACGGCGACCCGGTTGCGTTCCGTAACATCAAGATCCGCAAGCTCGGCGCGAGCGCCAAATGACGGCGGACGCGTTCGATCCGGCGGCAGCCGCGGCCGACGTCATCATCGTCGGCTCGGGTGCCGCAGGGGGCATGGCGGCCTATAGCCTGACCAGGGCGGGCCTGCGCTGTCTGATGCTCGAGGCGGGGCGCGACTATGATCCGCAGGCCGAAGTCAACATGCTGGCGCCCGAGAGCGACGCGCCCCTGCGCGGGGCATCCACGCCCGACAAGCCGTTCGGCTATTTCGACGCGACCGTGGGAGGGGGTTGGGAAGTCGATGGCGAGCCCTACACCATGCGTGAGGGCACGGACTTTCGCTGGTACCGCTCCCGCATGCTGGGCGGCCGGACCAATCACTGGGGCCGGCACGTGCCGCGCTGGGGTCCTTACGATTTCAAGCCATTCTCGCGGGACGGGCTCGGGGTGGACTGGCCGATCGGCTATGACGACGTCTCGCCTTTCTATGACCGCGTCGAGCGG
This sequence comes from Sphingomonas sp., assembly GCA_030146605.1. GTDB lineage: Bacteria > Pseudomonadota > Alphaproteobacteria > Sphingomonadales > Sphingomonadaceae > Sphingomonas. The sequence continues at coordinate 4,639 of JASLBO010000109.1, forward strand.
ATGATCGGAGTCAATGGCGGGCGCATCGAGCTGGAGAACCATCCCGATTCGCCGCCGACCTGCCTGATGCCGCCGCCCAAGCCGCGCGTCCCGGAAATGCTCCTCAAGGCCACGTGCGAAAGCATGGGCATCCCGGTGCGGACGGCGCACACGGCGGTGATCACGCGCGACATGCCCGACAAGGTCGCGCCGCGCAGCGCCTGCTTCAACGCGACGCCGTGCAGCCGCGGCTGCACGATCGGCGCGATGTTTCAAACGACGACTTCGTTCCTGCCGATGGCCAAGGCCACCGGCAAGCTGACGATCGTCACCGACGCGATGGTATCGAAGGTGACGATGGCAGGCGCGGGCCGCGCGGCGGGAGTCGAATATGTCGATCGCAAGACCGGCGCCCGCCACCAGGTCAAGGCACGGGCGGTGATCCTCGCGGCGGGAACCTGCGAAACGACGCGGCTGTTGCTCAATTCGGGCGACAATTCCGCCGGCCTTGCCAACTCCTCCGGCCAGCTCGGGCGCAACCTCACCGATTCGACCGGGGCGTCGTTCCGGGCTTTTGTCCCTGCGCTTGCCGATCGTCCACGCTACAATGAGGACGGCATAGGCGGGCAGCACGTCTATATCCCGTTCTGGCTGTACGAGGCGCAGAAACGGGGCGAACTGGACTTTGCGCGCGGCTATCATTTCGAGATTGGCGGCCGCTTCGGCATCCCGCCTGCTACGGCCCTGCCGCGGGTTTGGGGAGCGGGGCTGAAGAAAGCAGTCCGCGCTGCATCCGGCGCGACGATCGGGATGACCCTGCGCGGCGAGATGATCCCCAACAAGGACACCTATTGCGAGATCGATCCGGGAGTGAGGGACCGGTTCGGCATTCCGGTGCTCCGCTTCGCCTTTCGCTGGTCGCAGCACGAGCTGAATCAAGTCGCACACGGGCAGCGCACTGCGCACGCCGTGTTCAAGCGGATGAACGCCACGATCCTCGACCCCGAACTGCCGCCGGAAAAGCTCATCACTGCGGGCGGCGAGATCATCCACGAGCTGGGCAGCGCGCGGATGGGCCCCGATGCGCGGTCTTCGGTGGTCGACAGCTACGGCCAGACCTGGGATGTCGGGAATCTGGTGCTGATGGACGGCGCGATCTTCGCCTCGGGTGCGCACAAGAACCCGACGCTGACCATTCTCGCGCTGGCGTTGCGCGCATCCGAGCGGCTCGCCGCCCGCTTCAAATCAGGAGCCTTTGCATGACGCAGTCGCGCCGCGAGACGTTGC
>JASLBO010000193.1 GCA_030146605.1 Sphingomonas sp.
CGGGCTGCGCCCCGACCGGCACGGCATCGTCGCCAACCGCATGGAAGATGCGGCACGGCCGGGCGAGATCTTCACGATGGCGAGCGACGATCCCTTCTGGTGGAACGCGGCCGAGCCGATCTGGCTCGATGCCGAGCGCGCGGGCATCCGCACCGCGACGCAGTTCTGGCCGGGGTCGAACGTCGCGTTCAGCGATGCGCGGCCATCGGACTGGCAGCAATTCAATCAGGCGATCACCAACACCCAGCGCGTCAACGGCGTGCTCGACGTGCTGCGGCGCCCGGCGGCGATCCGGCCGCGATTCCTGACGCTCTATTTCGATGCCGTCGACACCGCCGGGCACGCGTTCGGCCCGGCCGACACGCGCACGCTGGCGGCAGTGGCGGAGGTCGACCGGCATGTCGGGACGTTGCTCCGCGGGCTCGGCGAACAGCGCCAGCCCGCAAATCTCGTGATCGTCGCCGATCATGGCATGGCGGCGACGAGCAGCAGCCGGGTGATCCTGCTCGGCAAGCTGGTGCGGATGAAGGACGTCCACCTCGTCGAGCAGGGGACCTTCGTCAGCCTTGCCCCGCTGCCCGGCAAGAAAGCGAGCGTCGAGAAGGCGCTGCTCGGCAAGCATCCCCACATCGAATGCTGGCGCAAAGGGCAGATCCCGGCGCGTTTCCGCTATGGCAGTCACCCGCGCATCCCGCCGATTTTCTGCCTCGCCGAGTCTGGATGGCTGATCCAGGCGAAGCCGCCGGAGAAAAGTTTTGCCGGCGGCAATCATGGCTACGACAATTTCTCGCCTGATATGGCGGCGCTGTTCATCGGCCACGGCCCCGCCTTCCGCGCGTGCCCCCTCGAAACTTTCGACAATGTCGACGTCTATCCGCTGCTCCGCCGCCTCCTCGGGCTGCCGCGCAAGCCTGGGGTCGACGGCAGCGATGCGGCGCTCGCAGCAGCTCTCGAGTGAGGGCTTGCCAAGTTTAGGTTTTCATCCGAAACTCACCTGATGCTCTATCTGGACGATATCCATGTCGGCATGAAGCGCAGCTTCGGCGGCTATGCAGTTACCCGCGAGGAGGTCCTCGCCTTTGCCGGGAAATACGATCCCCAGCCCTTCCACCTTTCCGACGAGGCGGCGGCGGAGACCCATTTCGGGCGGCTTGCGGCGAGCGGCTGGCATACTTGTGCAATGACGATGGCCATGTTCGTCGAACACATGAAGGCGCATCCGCAGGCGAGCCTCGGCGCCGCCGGGGTCGACGAATTGCGCTGGCTCAAGCCGGTCTATCCCGGCGATGTGCTGCGCTGCGAGAGCGAAGTGCTCGAGGTCCGGCCGTCGCAGAGCCGCCCAGAAATGGGCAGCGTCCGCAACAGCATGACGACGTTCAACCAGCATGACGAGCCGGTGCTGCGTTTCACTGCGCTGGCGCTGATGCGGCGCCGCCCGACGGACGCCTAGGCAACCTCAGTCGCGACGATCGCGTCGATTTTCGCGGCGCAGTTCGCGACGATCCTGCGTGCGATCCCGCCGGAATTCGCGACGATCCTGACGGCGGTCCTCGCGGAATTCCGGCCGCGTCGTCTGGCCCTGCTGGAGGGCCCGACGGTCGTCACGACGCTCGCTGCGATAGTTCCGGCGGTCGTCTCGCCGCTCATTGCGGAACTGGGCCCAATTCTCGCGGATCTCTCTGCGATCGCCGCGCCAGTTGTTGCGGCGATTTTCCCAATAGCGCTGCTGGCCGCCATTCCAGCGGTGTGGACGGCGGTAACGGTCGTAAACGTAATAGCCCGAACCCGGATAATAATAGTCGCCATACCAACCGTAATACGAGCTGGCCAGGCCGCCATAACCGCCGCCGTAGCCATCATAGCCGTCATAATAGCCGCCGCTGGCATAGCCGACCGACATCCCCGAATAGCCATAGCCATCCTCGGTGCAGGCGGCAGCGGTGAGCCCGAGCGCGGCGAGCAACCCAGTGGCAGCGATGCGGCGAAACAACATATTGGCGATCCTCTCGAGCGTCGCCGCTACGGACGGCTGACAGCTTGAGAACGTTACGGCGGGGGCGAGGTTCCGCTTGGCTCAATGCCCCTCGAAAGCCACCAGCGCGTTGACCGCGATCCCGTCGCCGCGCAGGGCCGCGGCCCCGCCCAGCTCGGGCAGGTCGACGACGAACGCCGCCTGAGTCACTTCGGCGCCCGCCTTGCGCAGCAGCCGTACCGCCGCCCGCGCGGTTCCGCCCGTGGCGATCAGGTCGTCGACCAGCAGCACGCGCGCGCCGGGGGCGCAGGCATCGGCGTGGATCGCGATCCGGTCGGTGCCATATTCGAGCGCATAATCCTCGGCGATCGTCGCGCCGGGCAGCTTGCCGTCCTTGCGGATCAGCAGCACGCCGGTGCCCAGTTTCACCGCCAGCGCCGCGCCGAACAGAAAGCCGCGCGCCTCGATGCCGGCGACGAGGTCGATCTCGCCGTCGACCTCCTCCGCCATGCGCTCGATCGTCAGCCGCAGCCCGTCGGCGTCGAGCAGCAGGGTGGTGATGTCTCGAAACTGGATCCCCGGCTTGGGGAAATCGGGGATAGTCCGGATTCGCCGCCGGATGTCGTCATTGTCGTTCGCCATGATCCGGACCTTCAAAAAGGAACCCGCCGAGCAATGCTCCGGCGGGTTCCGTTAGTTCAGCGACGCGATCAGCTGGCTGCCTTAATGCTTCACGCCCCGCCACACGGTCAGGTACGCGCCGTAAGCGAGCCCCGTCGCGATCAGCAGAAACAGCACCACGGCGAGACCCGCCGAGTGGCGACGCTGCATCGTCGGCTCCGCGGTCCAGACGAGGAACGCCGAGACGTCCTTGGCCATCTGGTCGACCGTCGCGCGCGTGCCGTCCGAATAGGTGACCTGATTCTCGCTGGTCAGCGGCGGCGGCATCGAGATGTTGAGGTTGGGGAAATAGGGGTTGTAGTACGAACCGTCCGGCGTCTTGGCGCCTGGGAACTTGTGGAGCAATTCAGCCGGCTGCTTCGCCTCATAGCCGGTCAGCAGCGAGTAGACATAGGCGCCGCCGTCATGCCGCGCCTTTGCCATCAGGGTCAGATCCGGCGGCGAGCCGGTGCCCGGATAATAGACCTTGGGAAAGCGGTCCGACGCCAGGTTGTCGCGCTCGCCCCAGGTGCCGGCCTTGGGGTCCTGCACCGGCTGCTTGATCGGCCAATCCTTGGCGATCTTCTTCACCTCGGCTTCGTTGTAACCGATCTGCTGGAGATCGCGGAACGAGACGAGGTTCAGCGAATGGCAGCTCGCGCAGACCTTTTCATAGACCAGGAAGCCGCGCTGGATCTGCGCGTTGTCGAACTTGCCGAACGGACCGTCCGAGGCGAGCTTCAGTTCCTTGGCATGATGATGGAATTCCTCCTCGGCGGTCGGCTGCGGCGGCTCCTTCACCAGACCGGTGATGGTGCCGATCAGCGACAGGAACAGCACGAAGACGAAGCCGAGACCGATCAGGAACTTGATCGAGCGCATGAACAGCGGAAGCATTTTCTCGATTCCCCTTTACGCGCTCAGCGCCGTTTCGGTCATCCGCGAGCCGCCATGGTCGCCCAGCACTGCCTCGGTGATCGAATTGGGCAGCGGCTTCGGACGCTCGAGGCGCGAGATGATCGGCACGATGATAAGGAAGTGCGCGAAATAATAAGCGGCAGTGATCTGGCTGATGATGACCACCGCCGGCGTCGCGGCCGAGCCGCCGCAATAACCGAGCACCAGCACGTCGAGCACCAGCACCCAGAAGGCGATGCGGTACATCGGGCGGAAGTTCGCGGAACGCACCGGCGACTTGTCGAGCCATGGCAGGAAGAACAGCAGCAGGATCGAGCCGAACATCGCCACCACGCCCCACAGCTTCGCCGGGATGATGAAGTCCGCGGTGAACGCGCGCAGGATCGCGTAGAACGGCCAGAAATACCATTCGGGAACGATGTGCGCGGGGGTCGAGAGCGGGTTCGCCGGGATGTAATTGTCCGGATGGCCCAGCAGATCGGGGTAGAAGAAGATCAACGTCGCGAAGACGATCATGAACACGCCGACGCCGAAGCCGTCCTTCGCAGTATAGTAAGGATGGAACGGAACGGTGTCCTGCTCGCCCTTCACTTCCACGCCGGTCGGGTTGCCCGAGCCGGGGATGTGGAGCGCCCAGATGTGGAGGATCACCGCGCCGGCGATCACGAAGGGCAGCAGATAGTGGAGCGAGAAGAAGCGGTTGAGCGCGGCATCGTCCGGCGCATAGCCGCCGAGCAGCCACACCCGGATCCATTCGCCGACAACCGGGATCGCCGAGAAGAAGCCGGTGATCACCTGCGCGCCCCAGAAGCTCATCTGCCCCCAGGGAAGAACATAGCCCATGAACGCCGTGGCCATCAGCAGCAGGAAGATCACCACGCCGATCAGCCACACCATCTCGCGTGGCGCCTTGTACGATCCGTAATAGAGCCCGCGGAAGATGTGGATATAGACCACGAGCAGGAACATGCTGGCGCCGTTGGCATGCGCGAAGCGCAGGAACCAGCCGGCGTTGACGTCGCGCATGATCGTGCCGTTGATCGATTCGAACGCGCCGGCGGCCGACGAGTGGAAATGCATCGCGAGCACGATGCCGGTGACGATCTGGACGACCAGCGCCACCCCGGCGAGCACGCCGAAATTCCAGAAATAGTTGAGGTTGCGCGGGACCGGATAGCCGGCGCCTATCGCGTTATAGACGAAGCGCGGCAGCGGAAGACGGCTGTCGATCCACTGCGTCAGCGGGTTCTTGGGTTCGTAATGGCGTGCCCAGGGGAAGCTCATCTGCGTCTATCCTCAACCGACCACGACGACAGTGTCGGACGTGAATGCATATTCGGGGACCACCAGGTTGGTGGGCGCCGGGCCCGAACGGATGCGGCCGGCGGTGTCATAGGCCGAGCCGTGGCACGGGCAGAAATAGCCGCCGAACGGCCCGCGATTCTCGCCCTCGCCCGCGCCAAGCGGCACGCAGCCGAGATGGGTGCACACGCCGAGCGTGATCAGCCACTGCTGCTTGCCTTCCTTGGTGCGCTCGGCGAGTGTCTGCGGATCCCGCAGGCTCGATACCGGAACCGCATCGGCAGCGGCGATCTCGGCCGGCGTCAGGTTACGGACGAACAAAGGCTGCTTGCGGAAGCTGGTCTTGATCGCCTGGCCCGGCTCGATCGCGGAAACGTCGATCTCGGTAGTCGATTGCGCGAGCACGTCGGCCGAGGGATTCATCGAATTGATCAGCGGCAGCACGGTCACCGCCGCGCCCACGCCCGCGAACGCGACCGCGGCGATCTGCAGATAGTCGCGGCGGCGCGGGTTCTCGATCACATCGCCTGGGGGGACCACGGTCTGGGTCGGGGAAACACCGTCTTCAAGCGTTGCCATGCTTCAGCCCTTGCACTTCAGAACAAACCCGCGACGACCGCGCGGGGGTAACCGGACGCAGGCGCATACGCGCCCAGAGCCGCCCGGTGCCCCCGGTGGCTTGGCCGGCCTGATAGACGTGGCGAAGCGGCTTTGCCAACAAGGATTTTGCCGGAGGATGACGCCTCCCTTTCATCACCCGCGCTTCGCAGGGGTGACGATAAGCGAAGTGACGGGTAAAGCCCCGCCATGCGCCTCGCTTTGTTCCAGCCCGAGATCGCCGGCAATGTCGGTGCCGTCCTGCGCCTCGGCGCCTGTTTCGGCGTCGGCATCGACATCGTCGAGCCGATGGGATTTCCGTGGAGCGACAAGGCGCGCAAGCGATCTGCGATGGACTATGACGACAAGGTCGAGGTTACCCGTCACGCCGATTTCGATGCGTTCATGGCTGGTGTGCCGGGCCGCCTGGTCCTGTTGACCACCCGCGGCGGCACGCGGCTGCCCGACGCGACATTCCAGCCCGACGACACGCTGCTGCTCGGCTCGGAAAGCGCCGGCGCGCCGGATTTCGTCCACGCCCGCGCCGATCTGGCGGTGCGCATTCCGCTGGCCCCGGGACTGCGCTCGCTCAACCTCTCGGTCGCCGCCGGCATCGCGCTCGGCGAAGCGCTGCGCCAGACCAACGGCTGGCCCGCCTGACCTGGGGGGACAATCTGTCCTCTCGACACGCTTCCTCGCCCGCGCCTATCAGCCGGCACATGCAAGAGCTCGACCCCCAGCAACAAGCCGCCCGCACTTGGTTCGAAGGCTTGCGCAATTCGATCTGCGCCGAATTCGAGGCGATCGAGGCCGAAGCGGGCTCCGACGCCAGGTTCGACTATCTCGCCTGGGACCGCACCGACCCTTCGGGCGCCCCCGGCGGTGGCGGCGTGCGCGGAGTGATGAAGGGCCAGATATTCGAGAAGGTCGGCGTCAACGTGTCGACCGTCGGCGGCAGCTTCGAAGGCGATTTCGCCCGGACGATCCACGGCGCCGCCGAGGATCCGAGCTTCTTCGCCACCGGGATCAGCCTCGTCGCGCACATGGCGAACCCCCACGTCCCCGCGGTCCATATGAACACGCGCTTCCTGTGCACGACGAAGCGGTGGTTTGGCGGGGGCGCCGATCTCAATCCGCCGATTCCGGTGGAGGAGGACACGGCCGAGTTCCACGCGGTGTTCGAAGCCGCCTGCGACGCGCACGACCCCACGCATTATCCGCGCTTCAAGAAATGGGCCGACGACTATTTCTACATCCCCCATCGCAACGTCCATCGCGGCGTCGGCGGGATCTTCTACGATCATCTCGAAAGCGATTGGGACGCGAACTTCGCCTTCACCCAGGATGTCGGGCGCGCGTTCCTCGAAATCTTCCCGCGCATCGTCCGGCGACGGATGCACGCGTCGTTCACCGAGGCCGACAAGGCGCAACAACTCGAATGGCGCGGCCGCTATGCCGAGTTCAACCTGATCTACGATCGCGGCACCTTGTTCGGGCTCAAGACCGGCGGCAATGTCGACGCGATCCTGATGAGCCTGCCGCCGATGGCAACCTGGAGGTGAAACCGGCCCGCTCGCCCTCACCCTTCCGGCGCCTTAGGCGCCTTCCTACCTCTCCCGCCGGGAGAGGGACGGGGCCCGCCGCCGCAGGCGGTAGGAAGGGCGAGGGCGAGCAGGGGAAGTCACTATGGGCCTGACCCCCGTCCCCGACGACCAGGTCGCCACGATCGTAACCTCGCTGGAAATGCGGGGCAGGCCGCCGCTGCGCCCTGCCCCGCCCTCACCCCTCCGCCTCACCCATTGGCCGGCACCGGCGAGCGAAAAGTACAAGACGCTGTTCCGCCGCGTCGGCGAGCCATGGCTGTGGTTCTCGCGGCTGGTGATCCCCGAAGAAGCGCTCCGCCGCATCCTCGATGACGAGAGGGTCGAGATCTATGCCGCCACCGACCGTGCGGGGATCGAACTCGGCATGCTCGAACTCGACTTCCGCGTCGAGGGCAGCTGCGAGCTATCCTATTTCGGCCTCGTCCCCGAACTCACCGGCAAGGGCCATGGCGGCTGGCTGATGGCACAGGCGCTGTCGCTCGCGTGGCGCAAGGGTATCGAGCGGGTCTGGGTGCACACCTGCACGCTCGATCATCCCGCGGCGCTCGGTTTCTACCGGCGGCACGGCTTCGTGGCGTACAAGCGCACGGTCGAGAGCTTCGCCGATCCGCGGGTCGCCGGGATCCTCGCGCCCGACGCCGCGCCTCACATTCCCTGTCTGGGTTCGCTCCGGCGATAGGCGGCGACGCGCAGCACGCCGAGCATCGACCAGGCCAGCCCGCCGATCAGCGCCGCCACGACATAGCCGGTCACCACGCCCACGCGTGCGTCGCCGACAAGGGTGGCGAGGCCGCCGAACAGTCCGCTCGACACAACGATCAGCAGCATCGCACCGAGGAAGGTCAGACCCGCGGCGGCGAGCAGAACGATCCAGCCGAAGCCGCTGCTCCGCCGCCAGCCTTGGCGGAACGCATCGATCACGCCACGTTCGGGTGCCGCGGCGAAAGCAGGCCCGGCCAGCCAGGTCCGCGCAAAGGCGAACAGCCCCGGCAGCAGGAACAGCGACGAGCCGAAGCTGAACAACAGGGCCGCGACGATATCAATCACCAGAAACGGCAGGAACCGCCGCAGCGTCAGCAGCAGCACTTCGCCCAGGGTGCGCCCGCCACCCTGGAGGTAGAGGTTGAGCACCGCGAAGGTGCCGAAGTCGATCGCGAGGTTGGCGAGCAGGATCGGCAGCAGATTGGCGACGTAGAACGCCATCACGGCATCGCGCAGCTTCTCCGGAGCGACTTCGGCGAAGCCGCTGCCGGCGAGCAGCAGGACGATCCCCAGCATCGGCACGACGAAGAACATGCCGGCGATCGACAGGAGCAATTCGCGCTCGCTGCGCCAGAGTGCGCGGGCATCGGCGAGCACGCCGGCAAGGCCGAGGGTCATGCCGCGGCTTCGCCGTGGCGGAAGCCGGCCTGCGCGGTCAGCGCGAGGTAGAGCTTGGCAGTGAAGGCGGGCGGGATCACCATGAAGGCCGACTGGACCGCCCCGACGACGATCGAGGTCATCACGGTAGACAGCGTCACTCCCTCGCCATCGTTGCCGGCGACCAGCGCGAAGATGCTGCCGAACACGGTCTTGGCCGCCAGCCCGGCCACGATGCTGACGATCGCGTAGAGCAGGATCACGCCGATGATGCGCAGCGCCGCGCCGCGGGTGAGTGACCAGGATTGCCCGAGAGCGCTCAGCACGCGATTTTCGCGGACCACCACCGGAGTGGCGACGATCAGCCGCGCGAGCAGCCAGAACAGGAAGATCGCGAGTGCGATCAGATACAGCCCGATGAACCACGCCACCGCCGCGCTCAACTCGACGGTCTCGCGGTTCGCCATCGCTGTCAGGTCATAGCCGCTAAAGGCCAGGACTCCGGGAATGGGCAGCACGAATATGGCCGCCGCCGCGAACATCACCAGCGACACCGCCAGCGCCGGCAGGAATCGCCGCGTCGCGATGTTCGCGGCACTGCGCTCCGAGGCGATGTCGAGCGCCATCGCGGTGATCGCCAGCGATCCCCACAACGACACGAGCGCGAACAATATCTGCAATCCTGAGAGCAGGGCCTTGAGGCCGGGTCCCGCGCCGGTCGTCGCTGCTTCGAAATTGCCTTCGATCGACGCAGGCACGAAGAAGGTGAGCAGGGCGATGGGCAGGATGGCGGCGATGTTGTCGCTCAGGAATTCGGCCGTCCGATCCCAGACGGTTCCCATCTTCACCATGCCACGCATTCCTTTTACCCCGACGACCCGTGTTAGCCGCGCGACGGTGCGTTGCCAATGCTTGCGCAAACGCGCGTCCGGGCGCAATCGGCGCGCATGACATCCGATATCGAATGGCGCGTCGAGCCCGCCCGGATCGACTACGCCGAAGCCCTTGCCGAGATGGAGGCGCGCGCCGCGGCGGTGACGCGCGGAGAGGCGAACGAACTGGTGTGGCTGCTCGAGCATCCGCCGGTCTACACCGCTGGCACCAGCGCCACCGACGCCGCCGAATTGCTCGATCCGCGCTTCCCGGTGCACAAGACCGGGCGCGGCGGACGCTACACCTATCATGGCCCGGGCCAGCGCATCGGCTATGTCGTGCTCGACCTGCGCAAGCGGCGCCGCGACGTGCGCTGCTATGTCCACGCGCTCGAAGGCTGGGTGATCGCGGCCCTGGGCGAATGCGGGATTGAGGCGTTCCGCGCGCCCGGCCGGATCGGCATCTGGACGCTGGACCAGAGCGGCCGCGAAGCCAAGATCGGTGCGATCGGCGTGCGCATCCGGCAATGGGTCACGCTCCACGGCTTCGCCATCAATCTCTCGCCCGATCTGGGCCACTTTACCGGAATCGTGCCCTGCGGCATCGCCGAATTCCCCGTTACCAGCGCAGCCGCGCTGGGCAGGAACGTCACGGCGGGGGAGTTCGATTCTGCGCTCCAGGTCACATTTTCGCCGTTTTTGAGCGCTCTGGGTGCTTGAAGGTCAAATCGAGCCTTGAGGGCTTGCCCTAAACCGACTAATGTCCAGTCCGGTTTGGGTATTAACGGCGTATCCGCTGACCAAATCCACTATCTAGGGAGCTTTTACATGCGTGCAGTCCTTTCCAAGATCGTTGCAGGTTCGATGATCGCCGGCGCGGCCCTTCTGGCCTCGGCGTGCACCAGCAACGAATCGTCGACCAACGTCACCAACACCACCGAAGTCGTGCCGA
>JASLBO010000243.1 GCA_030146605.1 Sphingomonas sp.
GTGAAGGCCATTGAGAAAGTCGAACGCCAGCGCGACGGCGATCAGGCCGATCAGCAGGGGAAGGGCAAGCTCGTGCATGTCCGGCGTCAGGCGTGATCGATGACGATGCCGTCGATCTCATTCGCGACATCCTCGAACGCGTCGACGATCCGCTCGAGATGCTTGTAGAGCTCGCGTTCGACGACGAATTTGAGCGTGTCGGTCTCGCCATATTGCTTGAGCGAGCGCTTGAGACCGGCGGCGTGGATGTCGTCGGCATGGCCTTCCATGCGTACGAGGCGTTCGGTGAGTTCGTGCAGCCGGCCGGCGTTTTGCGCGACGTTGCGGAGCAAAGGCATCGCCTCGGCGGTGACGCGCGCGGCATCGACGATGATGCCGGCCATGTCCTTCATCTCGGGGGCGAAGCTCTCGACTTCGTAGAGCGCGATCGCGTTGACCGTCGCCTGCATCTCATCGATCGAATCGTCGAGCGCGCCGATCAGGCTGGTGATCGCGCCGCGATCGAACGGAGTCAGGAACGTCTTGCGGACGGTCTGGAGCACTTCGCGGGTGATGTTGTCGGCGTCGTGCTCGCGTTCGATCACTTCGCGGATATGGTCCCTGGCGGCGGGACCGCCCGCGAGCAGCCGCGCCAGCGCATCGCCGGCGGCCATCACCGTAGTCGCATGCGCCTCGAACAGCTCGAAGAAATTGCCCGTGCGGGGCAGCAGGCGCTGAAACCAGGCGAACATCGGACCTAACCTCGATTTTTCAGCGACGGCGCCCAGCACGCCGATCCGCTGGGTTGCAGCTTTGAACTCGGAGGCGCCGAACGAACGGATGAGATCGCGCAGATCGGGCTCTTCGACCGCGTCAGCCGCCTCCGCCAGCGTGAACCAGCGGCGCTCGCGCTCCTGCTGTTCCTTCCAGACGGGAAGCTCGCGGGTGACCGCGAGTGGGAAGACGTCGACGTCCATCATCAGCGATGCGCCGCTGCCGCGACGCTTGCGATAGCGATAGGAGCCGAGCGGCGTGGGGCAGACCGGGCCGAGCACGCCGGCTTCTTCCTCGGCTTCCTGCGCGGCGGCCGCGTGCGGGGCGATGCCCGACATCGGGTTGCCCTTGGGGATCACCCAGCGGCCCGTGCCGCGCGAGGTGATCAGCAGGATGCGGAAGGTGGCGTCGGCGGCCGGGTCTTCGGTGCGATAGGGAAGGGCGGCGATCTGACGAATGACGGGTGTCCGGATTGCCGGCGCAACGCGCCGGGCCGGTCGCCATGACTCCAATCGCCGGCCAATTCAAGCGGGAGTGCGCGCGCGGCGCACTCCCGCCCGGATCAGGCGGCCAGCGCCGCGAACCGTCCGGTGGCGCCGTCGAACGCCACCTCGGACCCGCTCGCCCGGCGGCGGGTGGACCAGTCTCGAAGCAACTCGGCGCAGGTATGGTCGACCGCCGAGCAGCGCGTCAGATCGAGCCGGACCGGCGCGCCGCCGGGGACGGCGTCGAGCTTGGCCGACAGCCTCGGCAGCGCGAGGAAGGTCGCGGCGCCGTCGAGGGTGATGGTGCGGCCATCGGCGTCGTCATGCGCGTTGACCTTGAGCTTGAGACGACGAAGGTGCGGCAGCAATTCCAGCAGCGACAAGGCGATGCCGACGAGTACGCCGGTGAGCAGATCCTCGGCGACGACCAGCGTCAGGGTGACCGCCCAGATCAGCACCGGGAGGACGCCATAATCCTTGAACAGATGCCTTGCGTGGTTGAAGTTCACCAGCCGCGCGCCGGTGACGACGAGCACCGCGCCGAGCGCCGCCATCGGGATCTCGCGCAGCAGCCACGGCAGAAGCGCGACGAAGCCGAGAATCCACACGCCGTGGAGGATCGTCGAAAGCCGCGTCGTGGCGCCCGCCTGGACGTTGGCCGAGCTGCGGACGATCACGCCGGTCATCGGCAGCGCGCCGGCGGCACCACACAGCAGATTGCCGACGCCCTGCGCGCGCAGTTCCTTGTTGTAATCGGTGCGGACGCCGTCGTGCATGCGGTCCACCGCCGCCGCCGAGAGCAAGGTCTCCGCGCTGGCGATGAAGGCGATCGCCAGCGCCGCAGTGAGCACCGCGGGATTGGCGAATTGGCTGAGGAAGCCGCTCTGGGGCAGCGCCACCGCCGCGGCGATATTCTCGGGCACTACGACTTTGGTGACGTCGAGGCCGAGCAGCCATGCGACCATGGTCGCCGCCACCACGCCGAGCAGTGCGCCGGGGACCAGCTTGAGCGAGGCGGGGCGCAGTTTCTCCCACCCGATCATCACGACGATCGTGGTGAGGCCGAGGATCAGTGCGAGTTCGGCGGCGCGCAGATCGGGCGAGAGGCCGAGCAGCCGGCCGGGCATCGCCATCAAATTGGCGAGTCCGCTCGACAGCGGCTTCTCGTCGAACAGGACGTGGAACTGGCCGATCACGATCAGCACGCCGATCCCGGCGAGCATGCCGTGGACCACCGCCGGCGAGATCGCGCGGAACCAGCCGCCGAGACGGAAGACGCCCGCCACGACCTGGATCAGACCCGCGAGCATCAGGATCGGACCGAGCGCCGACAGGCCCTGATCGCGGACCAGTTCGAAGACGATCACCGCGAGGCCGGCGGCCGGGCCGCTGACCTGAAGCGGCGAACCGGCCAGCGCGCCGACGACGATACCGCCGATGATGCCGGTGATCAGGCCCTTTTCGGGCGGCACGCCCGAGGCGATGGCGATGCCCATGCACAGCGGCATCGCAACGAGGAAGACGACGACCGAGGCAGTGAGGTCGCGCGCGATCCAGCCGGTCGCGCGCGGTTCGGCGCCGGTTATGGCGGCGGAGCTCATTCCGCAGCCTCGAGCTGGCGTTCGCCGGCGAGACGCTGCTTCGCGGCCTGTGCGACGGGGAGGTCTTCACCTTCGGTCAGCGGCAGGAAGCGGCCGGTGCGGCCGTCGAGCGCGAGCACCTGTCCGGCGCCGATGTCGAAGAACCAGCCGTGCAGCGCGATCTCGCCGCGGGCGACACCGGCGGCGACCGAGGGGTGGGTGCGCAGGTGGTTGAGCTGGGCCACGACGTTCTCGAGGCTGATCGCGCGGACGCGGTCGACGCTTTCCATCTCGGGATAGCCCTCGTTCACCACCTGCTCGGCGGCGCAGCTATGCTTGAGCCAGGCAGCGACGTTGGGCATCTTCTCGAGCCCGGCCGGGTTGGCGACCGCCTTCATCGCGCCGCAGTCCGAATGGCCGCAGACGATGATGTCGCGGATCCCGAGCACCATCACCGCATATTCGACTGTCGAGGTGACGCCGCCATTCTGCATCGCATAAGGCGGGACGATGTTGCCCGCGTTGCGGCAGACGAACAGGTCGCCGGGCTCCGCCTGCATGATGTGTTCGGGCGCGACGCGCGAATCGGCGCAGGCGATCATCAGCGCCTTGGGGCTCTGTCCGTCCGTCGCGAGTTTGGAATAGAGGGCGCTCTGGTTGGGAAACACCTGCTTCGAGAAACCGTAGACTCGTCCGATCAGCTCATTCACTGTGCTTGCTCCGTCACCGGCCCGCGGAGGGATGCGGGCAGGAGACAATTAGGCGAGCGGTTTTGCTGCAGCGCAGCGTTTATGTAAGGAATTATTGCTGCAGCGCGGGCCTTCAGGCGGGGAGGCAGATTTCCGCGCGCAATCCGCCCTCGGGGCGGTTGGAGAGCTTGAGCGTGCCGGCTTCGGCTTCGACCGCGCGGCTGACGATCGAGAGGCCCAGCCCGAAGCCGACGGTGTCGCGCGCGCGGGCAGTGTCGAGCCGGACGAAGGGCTGGAGCGCCTGCTCGATCGACTCCTCGGGGATGCCGGGTCCGTCGTCCTCGACGCGGACGATCGTCGTGCCCGCCTGATCTTCGAGCGTCAGGCGGACACGGTCGCCGTAATGCAGCCCGTTCTCGACGAGGTTCGCCAGCGCGCGCTTCATCGCGCTGGGATAGAGCATGCGTTCGCAATGCGCCGGGCCGACATAATCGACATCGTGCCCCTGATCGCGCGCGGTGTCGGCGATCGTCGCACAGATCACGGCAAGATCGACTGCCTGGCGCGGCTCGCCGTTGCCCTCGCCGGCGAGATAGGCGAGCAGCGAATCGATCATCGTCTGCATCTCGACGATGTCGGTCTCGATCTCCTCGCGCATCTCGGCATCGTCGATCGCATCCGCGCGCAACCGCAGCCGCGCCAGCGGGGTGCGCAGGTCGTGACCGACGGCGGCGAGCGCCTGGGTTCGATCGGTCAGCAGGCGGTGGATGCGCGCCTGCATCCGGTTGAACGCGAGGATGACGCGGCGGACCTCGCGCGGGCCGCCTTCGGGCACTTCCTGCGCGCCGCCCGCGCCGACTCGCTCGGTGGCGAGCGCGAGGCGGCGCAGCGGCAAGAGGGTCTGCCGGACGAGCACGCCGCCGATCAGGATGATCGCCACCGCGGGCGCGAGCGCAAGCAGGATGCGTTCGGGCGAGAAGCTGAGATCATGGACCGGTTCGCGCGTGGCGAACTTCATCCAGCTGCCGTCGGGCAGCGTGGTGCTGCCGACGATCACTGCGTCGCGCGCGGGGCCGACGAGCCGTAGCCGCAGGCTCGCGGGCTTGAGGCTGGGCTCCCACGCGATCACCTGGCGATGGATCCGGTCGAGCGACGGGGTGACGCGCATCGCGGGCGGCAGATCCTGCGCCCAGGCGATCTTGTATCGGGTGGTGGTGAGGTCGGCGGCGAGCGCCGGACGCTCGGCGGCGGGATGCTCGGCGAGCAGCTTGCGCGCGATGACGAGATGCTCGGCGAGCCGGCGCGCCTCGTCGTCGCGGACCGATAGCTGGCTGGCCCGTTCGTAGAAGAAGGTGCTGGCGCCGAACTCGATCAGGATTGCCAGCAGCAGGATCGCGAAGATCCGCCCGATCAGTCCAAGCGGCGCCCTGACCAGCGGCTTCACTCGCGCGTGACGGGGGCGTTGAACATGTAGCCGACGCCGCGAACGGTGACGATCGGCGGCTTTTTTCCGACCGAGGAAAGCTTGCGGCGGAGCCGGCTGACCAGCACGTCGACGCTGCGATCCGAGCTGTCGCCGAGCCGCGTGCGCGAGAGCTCGATCAGCCGCTCGCGCGCGATGACGCGGCCCGAATGGTCGCACATGCTGACCAGCAGGTCGAACTCGGCGCCGGTCAGCTCGACCACCGCGCCGGTGGGGGACAGCAATTCGCGGCGCGGCAGATTGACCGTCCAGCCGTCGAATCGGAGCAGCCCGAGGCTGCGCTGCCTGTCTTCTCCCTTGCCGCCTTCGCGGCGCAGCACCGCCCGGATCCGCGCGATCAGCTCCCGCGTGCTGTACGGCTTGGTCAGATAATCGTCGGCGCCGAGCTCGAGCCCGACCACGCGATCGGTCTCGCTGCCGCGTGCGGAGACGAAGATGATCGGGACCTGGCTCTTCTCGCGGATCATCCGGCACAGATCGATCCCGCTGGTGCCCGGCAGCATGATGTCGAGGATGATCAGGTCGACAGGGCCGGCTTCGAGGGCCACCCACATTTCCGCGCCGGTCGCGGCGGGGCGCACGACGAAGCCGTTTTCCTGAAGCGCCCGGGAAGTGAGGGTCCGCAGCGGCGGATCGTCTTCCACCAGCACGATGGTGGGGGCGGTGGTCATCGTCATCGTCGTATACTGTAACATCGCGGACGGACCTAGGAACCCGCGGCAGGCGGGTCAACGCGCCCGGCGCGCCGCAGTGCACAAATCGCTGCGCAGCAACATTTCGTTACGGAAAGGGCAGCGATCAGCAACGCGCGGTGCGTAGCGAGCAGGCGAATTGCCGAAAAGGAACTGCCGATGTTCGTGACCCTGATCGCTGCCGCCATCTCCGTCCAGCCTGCCCAGGCCGACCAGGTGCAATATCGCTCGCACGACATCGCCGGCGCGCTGAAGCGCGGCTGCAAGGTGCAGCGCGTCAGCGTCGCGGGCGGCAAGGCCGAGCATGCGGCGATCATCCGTTGCCCGGCCAATTCGGCGGCAGCGAAGGACGCACGCCGCGCATCCCCCGGCGCATAGCCGCCCTCACGCCGCTTCCGAACGCTCGGCCTTCAACGCGGGCAAGTGCAAGGCGAATTCGGCAATCGCGATGTCGATCGAAGGCAGCCTCGCGCCCCGTGACGTCGCCATTGCCGCGAAAGCCGGCCGCCGGGCGCGGAAGCCGAGCGTCTCCGCCGGAACGGGTTCGATCAGTCCGGCGGGAAGTGCGAGCGCGTCGGCGATCCGGATGGCGAAATCCGCCCACGACAGGGGCGTGTCGTTGGTGAGGTGCCACAGCCCGGTCTCGCCATCGATGAGGAGGTCGAGCGCAGTGTCGACGAGGTGCGGCACATAGGTGGGGCTGACCACCAGATCGCTTGGCGCGTGGAAGCGCTCGCCGCGCGCGAGTGCCGTCGCCGCCGCGAACGCGAAATTGTGCATGTCGAACGGCGAGAAGAACGCCGCGGTGCGAACGATCAGATGCGCTCCCGGCAGGGCGGAAACCCCTTTCTCCATGGCCAGCTTGCTTTGGCCGTATGCGCCCAGCGGCGCCGGCATATCGCCTTCGACATAGGGAGCCGTGCTCTGGCCATCGAAGACGAGGTCGCTCGAGAAGTTGAGCGTCGGGATGTTGCGTTCGGCGGCGGCGGTGGAGAGCCGGATCGCTCCGCCGGCATTGGCCTCGTTGCATTCCTGCGGCGCGGCTTCGGCGTCATCGACGCGGACCCAGCCTGCGGTGTTGATCACCGCCCATGGCCGATGGCGATCGAGCGCGCGCGCAACGCTGCCGGCATCGCGGAGATCGATCTCGCGCCGGTCGGTCAGGACGTAGGCGAGGTTTCGATGCGCGCAGGCGCGGGCGAAGGCTCGCCCGAGCGTGCCCGTAGCGCCGAGGACCAGAATGGGGCGGGGTTGTAGCCGGGGGCCGGCCTCCCTGCGGTGTGCCTCCAGCGATGCCGGCCGGTGCACCGTCGGGTAGAGCAGCCGGATCGGCCGGCGCCACCAGCCTGCGCCTTGCGCG
>JASLBO010000252.1 GCA_030146605.1 Sphingomonas sp.
ATGAAGGCCAGCCGCAGGCGGTGCAAGTCACCACCGGTGACACCAACGGCACCGTCACTGAAGTCACCGGCGGCGATCTCAAGCCTGGCATGAAAGTGATCACCGGCCAGCTCGCCGCCGATAGCGGCACCAGCCAGCGACGCCAGGGCAGCGGCCAACGGCGCCAGGGTGCCGGCGCCAATGGCAGCGCGGGAGGCCAGCGTGGCGGGCAGTGAGCCGCCGATCATCCAGCTGCGCGGAGTCAGCAAGCTCTATGGCGAGGGCGCGACAGCGTTCCAGGCGCTCAAGGGAGTCGACCTCGACATACAGGCGGGCGATTTCGTAGCGGTGATGGGTCCTTCGGGCTCGGGAAAGTCGACCACGATGAACATCCTCGGTTGTCTCGACGTGCCGAGTAGCGGACAATTCCTGTTCAAGGGCCTGCACGTCGAGCGACTGGATCGCGACGAGCGCGCGCTGCTCCGCCGGAAATATCTCGGCTTCGTGTTCCAGGGCTTCAACCTGCTCGCGCGCACCTCGGCGCTCGAGAATGTCGAGCTTCCCTTGCTCTATCGCGGCGACGGCAAGAAAGAGCGCCGCGCGACCGCGATGGCAGCGCTCGACAAGGTCGGGCTCAAGGAATGGTGGGACCACACCCCCGCTGAGCTCTCCGGCGGCCAGCAACAGCGCGTCGCAATAGCTAGAGCGATCGTCACCAACCCCGACGTGCTCCTCGCCGACGAGCCGACCGGCAATCTGGATTCGGAGCGCTCGATCGAGATCATGAAGCTGCTCACCGACCTCAACCAGACCAGCGGGATCACCGTGCTGATGGTTACGCATGAGCCCGACATGGCCGCGTTCGCGCGCACGATCATTCATTTCAAGGACGGCCTGGTCGAGCGGGTCGAAGCGCAGCACGCGCAAGGCGAGGTGGTGGCATGAGCGGCATGTTCTTCTTCAAGCCCCTCCCCTTCAGGGGAGGGGTTGGGGGTGGGGCCTGGCCGTCTCGCCGAGACCTTTCGCCTGCCGCACTGCCCCACCCCAACCCCTCCCCTGAAGGGGAGGGGCTCTAGATATGCTGGGCACCACCTTCTCGCTCGCGGTCCGCTCGATCTTCCGTCACAAGCTCCGCTCGTTCCTGACGACGCTGGGCATCATCATCGGCGTCGCCGCAGTGGTGGCGATGGTCACGCTGGGCAAGGCGACCACCAAGGCCGCGCAGCAACAGGTGGCCAGCCTCGGCACCAACGTGCTCCAGGTCCGCCCCGGCCAGGGCTTCGGCCGCGGCGGCGGCGGCCCGCGCCCGCCCGACTTCAAGGAAGAGGATGTCGAGGCCGTCGCGCGGCAAGTGGCGGGCGTCAACGCCGTGGCTCCGCAGGCGCAATCGACCGCTACGGTGATCTATCAGGGCGCTAATTGGTCGACGACGATCAACGGGACGACCAACGCCTTCTTCCAGGTTCAGCCTTGGCCTTTGGTCTCGGGCCGCATCTTCACCCGCGCCGAAGAGCAAGCCGGGCGCGCCGTGTGCATCATCGGCAACACGATCCGCACCAACCTGTTCCGTGGGGGCGAGGCGGTGGGCGAACGGTTGCGGGTCAACGGCGTGTCGTGCGACGTGATCGGCACACTCTCGACGCGCGGCCAGGGCGGGTTCGGCGATCAGGACGACGTGATCATCATGCCGATCAAGCAGGTCCAGCGACGCTTCACCGGCAGCCGCGACATCCGGCTGATGCTGGTCGGCGTGGACCCCGCTTATGACGGCGCGCAGGTGCAGGAATCGATCAAGCAGGTGTTGCGCGAGCGCCGCCAGATCAGCGGCGGCAAGGAGGATGATTTCAACATCTTCGACACCGCGCAAATCAGCGCGACGCTGACCGGGATCACCACC
This sequence comes from Sphingomonas sp., assembly GCA_030146605.1. Lineage (GTDB taxonomy): Bacteria > Pseudomonadota > Alphaproteobacteria > Sphingomonadales > Sphingomonadaceae > Sphingomonas. Next base: position 1,877 of record JASLBO010000252.1, read on the forward strand.
CTGCTGACCCAGATCGTCACTGCGGTGGCGGCGATCAGCCTCGTCGTCGGTGGCATCGGGATCATGAACATCATGCTGGTGTCGGTCACCGAGCGGACCCGCGAGATCGGCATCCGCCTCGCGATCGGCGCGGTTGCAAGCGAAGTGCTGATGCAGTTCCTGATGGAGGCAGTGGTGCTGTCGTGCCTCGGCGGGCTGGTCGGCCTGCTGGTGGCGCAACTCGTCGTCTTTGGCCTCGCGCCGCTGATGCAGGTCGAATTCATGTTCGAGCCGCAGATCAACGTGATCGCATTCCTCGTCTCGGCGCTGATCGGCGTAGTGTTCGGTTATTTTCCGGCGCGCCGCGCGGCCAGCCTCAATCCCATCGACGCGCTGCGGCACGAATAGCCCAACCCCTCCCTTCGGGAGGGACCTGTTACTTCCCGTCGCTCGGCAGCCCGTACAGCTTCCGCAATTCCTCGAGATCCTCGCGCGTGTCGACATCAACCAGCTCTGCCGGGCTGGTGACGACATGATGCCCTCGCCGGATCAGCGCGCGCGCACCTTCGTCGCCCTCGAGGTCGAGCAGATCTGCGAAGCGGTTTCCGCCAAATAAAGCTGGCGGCCGCGGCTGGCGGCCGTCGCTCGACGCGACGATCGTGTCCGCGCCGTCGGCGGCATCGAACATCCGATAGACATGCGCCGCCGTGACGCGCGGCATGTCTGCAAGTGCGACGAGCACCGCATCGGCACCGGCTTCGCGCGCGACGGTGACTCCCTGGCATAGCGAGCGCGCCTGCCCTCGCGACGGATCCCGATTCTCTTCGACTCGATAGCCCCGCGCTGCGAAATCGAGGCTGGTTCCCGACACTATCGCGATGCGAGCGAGAAACGGGATGTTCTCGAACGCCGTCACCACATGATATGCCAGCGGCTTCTCGAGGAACGGCTCGGCGAGCTTGTCGGCGTTCGCGAAGCGTAGCGAGCGACCGGCGGCGAGCAGGATCAATGCGGTCCGTTCAGGCGCGAGCATGGAAGCTCCTTATCATCGCGGCGGCGATCGACAAGGCAATCTCCGCCGGCCCAATCGCGCCGATGGCGATCCCCGCGGGACCTTCGATCCGCGCTAGATCGGCCTCCCCCACGCCCGCCGCCAGCAGCCGCTCCAGCCGCGCCGCATGGCTCTTGCGCGATCCCAGGGCAGCGACATAGCCGGTCGGATGCGCCAACCCGGCGATCAGCGCGGCATCGTCGATCTTGGGGTCGTGGCTGAGGGTCACCAGCGCCGTCGCGGCATCGGGCTTCAGCGCCGTCACCGCCTCGTCGGGCCAGCGATCGTCGAGGATCACGCCGGGAAAGCGCTCCTCGGTGAGAAAGCGCCCGCGCGGATCGATCACCTGCGTGGCGATTCCCAGCTCGCGCGACAGGCCCGCAAGCCGCTGCGCGATCTGCACCGCGCCGACGATCAGCAGCCGATGCGGCGGATCGTAAAGATTGACGAAGTCGCCCGACGATCCGGGCGCGCTCCGTCCGGTCGCCAGGTCGGTGGCCACTTCGAACGAATTGCCCTCCGCCCGCGCGGCTTCGATTGCCTCAAACAAGTGCGGGGGGAAACCCGCGGGCGAGACTGGCTGTACCAGCACCGCGATCTCGCCGCCACAGGGCAGCCCGACTTCCCACGCCGCCGCATCCGCGACGCCATAGCGCTTCACCACCGCGGGAGATCCCGCGATCACCTCGCCTGCAGTGGCGAGGATATCGGTCTCGACGCACCCTCCCGACACCGATCCCTCGAACCGCCCGTCGGCATGGACCAGCATATGGCTCCCGCGCGGCCGCGGCGCCGATCCCCAGGTCGAGACCACCGTGGCGAGCGCCATCGGCGCCCCCTTCCACATGCGCGCCGCCGCCCATATGTCGTCGTTTTCCGCCACGCTTCGCCTCGCTTCCGTCACAACCGCGGGATAACGCCTGCCCGGTGGAAAGTTTCGTGGCAAGATCGCTCGCCGTCGCGGCGTTGCTGCTGGCGCAGGGCTGCGCTGGCGTGCAGGAGAGGGGCATGCCCGTTTCGCCCATCGTCATCGCGCACCGCGGCGCCAGCGGCGAACGCCCCGAACACACTTTGCCGGCCTACCAGCTCGCCATCGAGCAGGGTGCCGATTTCGTCGAGCCGGATCTGGTGCCGACCAAGGACGGCGTGCTGGTCGCGCGGCACGAAAACGAGATATCGGGAACGACGGACGTCGCCAACCATCCCGAATTCGCCGGCCGCAAGACCAGCAAGACGATCGACGGCGCGCCGGTTACCGGGTGGTTCACCGAGGATTTCACGCTGGCCGAACTCAAGACGTTGCGCGCGAAGGAGCGCCTTCCCCAGCTCCGCCCCGGCAATGTGCGCTATGACGGACAGGCGGAGATCCCGACCCTCGATGAGATCATCGCGCTGGCCAAAAAGGCGTCGCGCGAGACCGGGCGCACGATCGGCATCTATCCCGAAACCAAGCATCCGAGCTATTTCGCGTCGATCGGCCTGCCGCTCGAGGAACGGCTGGTCGCCAAATTGCGCGAAGCAGACTGGGACCGGGCCGACGCACCGGTGTTTATCCAGTCGTTCGAAGTCGCCAATCTCAAGAAACTCAAGCGGCTGACGCCTGTGCCGCTGATCCAGCTGATGGCCGCGAGCGGCGGCCCGGCCGACAGGGCCGAGCCAGGCTATGCGGCGATGACCACGCCGGAAGGCCTCGCCCGCATCGCCCACTATGCCACCGGCATCGGGCCTGAGCGCACGATGATCGCGCCGGCCTCGGGGCCCGCCACCACGCTCGTCGCCGATGCCCATGCGGCCGGTCTCCAGGTCCACCCATGGACCTTCCGCGCAGAGAATTTCTTCCTGCTTCCGGCCTACAAATCCAGCGGCGGTCCGGCCGAACACGGGCGCCTCGCCGAGGAAATCGCCTATTTCATCGGGCTTGGCGTGGACGGATTATTCAGCGATTACCCCTATATAGCTGTATCCGCGCGCGGCGCTTCGGCTCCGCCCGCACATCGAAGGTAAGGCTCATGCGTAGATTGCTCATTCCGATCGTCGCCACGCTGCCGCTGCTGGCGGGCGGCTGCATCGCCAAGACGGCGTGGGACGTCGCCACACTGCCAGTCAAGGCCGGCGCCCAGGCGGTCGACTGGACCACCACCAGTCAGGAAGAATCGGATCGCAATTACGGCAAGAAGATGCGCGAGAAGGAAGCGCGTGAGGGCAAGGAGCGCCGCAAGCGCGAGAAAGAGTGCAAGAAGAACCCCGACGCCTGCCAGGCCTATGATGGCTACCGCGCCTCCGATCCGGACTGAAGCAGGACTCCGTCATCCCGGCATAGGCAGGAAGCTCAGGCGAAGACGCGGGCAGGAGCCCACGAGATCCCGGCCTTCGCCGCGATCACGATCTGATCTACCAGCCCTGTTCCCCGCCCAGCACCTGCGCCACCGCACGTAGAACCTCGGGTTTCATCTGCACCCATAAATGGCTGCTGCTGACTTCGATCGCGCGCGCGGATGAACCCTCGGGCTCGCGGCAGATCAGGCCATTGACCAGACCGTCGCTGCGGCTCCAGATCGCCGTGGCCGGAACCGGCAAGGGTCGCGCCGCTTCGTCCAGCCGTGCGGCCAGTGCGGGATCGTCGATCTTCTCGCCGGTGAGCCACTCGAACGGGCGCCAGACATTGGTGCAGGTCGGCGGCCCGGCAAAGGGCGAGCTGATCGTGATCACTTCGCGCACCAACTCCGGATGCCGGTGCGCGGCGATTCGCGCCATGATCCCGCCCAGCGATACGCCGATCAGCGTGACTTTCTCGCCACTCTCCGCGTGCAGGGCGGCGATCCGCGCCATCAGCCGCTCGCCCTCGACCCCGATCGCCCGGGCACCGAGATTACGGCCGAGAGCCCATCCCTCGGCACGGTAGCCGATACGGTTGAGATAGCGCCGCATGACGAAGTTCGACCGGTCCGAATTGACGAGCCCCGGCAGCAACAGCACCGGACGACCGTCGCCGGGCGGTACGTCGTCCAACGTTTTCCACTCGCGGATCAGCCGTCCCAATCCCCAGGCCGCGCGCGGCCATTCGGAGAGCAAGGCGAGCGGCGGCGGCGGGACCTCGGCAGAGGCGGGGACGGCCAGCTTCAGAACCACTGCATCACTCCCGATGGAAAGGGCGTCCATTTGCCGATCCGTATCCCCGCGACGCGCAGCGCCTCGCCCGTCCAGGCATTGCAGGTGCGGAACAGACTGTAGCCGCCGCGCGCCGCATAGAACGCATCGGCACTGCCATAGCCGCGCACCGCAGGCCCTTCGCCGAAGGTCCCCCGGAGGAACGCCGCGAGCCGCCGATATTCTTCGGGGCGCAGCGTGATCGCCTTCGCATTCGGGCCGATCTGCGGCTCGGCGATATGCGAGACATGGACCACGGTATCCCCCGCGCCCACGAACGCCCGCGCCACCCGGATCGGGTTCACGTCCCACCATGTCGGCGTGTTGAGATAGAAATCGCGATCGCCCCAGCCGAAGGCGAGGTGGCTCGCAGCAGCGCGTTTCGGATCGGAGAGATGTTCGGGCCGGATCAGATCTTCCCACCCGACGCCTTCCGCCGAGAGGGGCAACACCAGATCGGTATGGATACCGTTGTCGATCACATAGATGCGCACGCCCCGCTCTGCCGGCTTCCACTGCGCATTGGCGGGGATCGCGCTGCCGACAAAGCCTGCGCCGACATAGAACAGGAACAGCCCGATCAGCCCGGCCCAGAGTCTCACGATAACACGGATCAACCACGGCTCCCGTTTCGGCCCATCCCGCGCCATGCTATGATGCCGGCATGGCTCAAGATACGCATGTGCTCGACCGCCCGCCCGAGGGCGCGTCGGCCGACTGGACGATACCGCAGAATTGGCAGGCGTACACCGCCGAGGAACACGCGACATGGGACACGCTGTTCGAGCGGCAGGCGAAGCTGCTCCCCGGCCGCGCTTCGGACGCCTATCTTAAGGGGCTCGACGCGCTGCGCCTCTCCGAATCGGGTATCCCCAATTTCGAAGAATT
>JASLBO010000583.1 GCA_030146605.1 Sphingomonas sp.
CCACTCGTCGCTTGCGATGCATGCGCGAACCAGTTTCCCGGAAGCGATAGCAAGACCGACACGAGAGTGATCGGCAACGAGCCCAGGAATCTCCTGCCTATGGTCGGCATGCGTTCAGCAAAGTCGGCGCGCCGAACCTCAGCATATTAGCTCGCACCCCTTACGAGATGCCGGCCATTTCCTTCGTCTGCCCAAACATTGCCAGCGGCATCGTTCCACATGCGCATATCAGGCATGCCATTGCCGTTGGTATCAAACCAAGCCGAGCCATCCTTCATTTCCCAACCACGGTCGATGTTGCCGTTTCGGTCCATGCCGGTGATGTTGGCCTTGACGTCGGCGGGATTGAACTGGTCCGCCATCTTTGTTTCACGTTCGGATGCCGAAACGGCCTTATCCGTGAGGAAGCCGACGATGAACCCGACCACAGCTTCACCAGCCTTACCAGCCCAGGTTTGCCACTGGGCATATTCTTGCCCACCACCGCCGCCGCCTGACGGGGGATACGACGGATAAGACGGCGGGTAGTAATAAGGCGGGTAATATGGCGGGTAATACGGGGGCGAGTAGGGCGGAGCTGTTACAACTATTTCTTCCAAATCGGGGTCATTCCCGCCGGAAATCAGCGCTAGTTCCGAGTTCGTAAGTTCGCGCATGTCCTCTCCATTTATCTGAGATCCAAATGAAAGTCGGGTTTAGGAAAGAATCATACCGAGTTTCAGGTGGCACTGAAACAATAGTGGTAAACTGACGATTGACAAGAAACCTGCGCTGGGTTTCGTCTTCTGCCTATCCGGTAAAATAGCCCTTTGGTCGCCATCGAAACGGTTTTCGCAAATGTTTCCGTTGAGTGTCTGTCTGCCGTCAGCACGAAACTGGCTTAGTAGTATACAGGTTGCGCTCTCTAATCGCGCCTCCTTCGTAAACTTCTTCTTTGTTGCCTTCCGGGTCATGATTCTCTTCTCAGTCGACATAAGCCGCCGCAGCATCTGGTCCGGTCGGAAAAGCGCGAGCGCTGCAACGTCCGCAACGGGCTGAAGTTAGATCATCTGCCTATCACCCCAACCGCGCAGTCGCCCGCACCTCACCCGGGCGACACGTACATCCGACTCGCGGCCGGATGATCTGGTATCTAAGCGGCGAGTGCGATTGGCTCCGGCGGAACGGTTGACCGGAACGCCACACACTGTGCAGGATCACCGACAGCATCCGCGCCAGTTCCACCCCCCGGTAATGAACGCTCGCACATGCCTCCATCACCGAACGCCGTACGGGGACGGCGGTGCACGGCTTGGCAACAGCAGCGCTGATCCCGGTCACATCGCCGATGCTTGCTGGCACCGACATCGTCTCGCCGCCGCAGCGTGAAGCGGGGGAACCGGTCCCGGCACTACTCGTCGCGAATGCAATCCCGCAACTGCTGGCTCGCGCGGAAGGTCAGGACACGCCGGGCGGAGATTTGGATTTCCGCCCCGTTCCTTGGATTGCGACCCGCGCGTTGCTTTTTGTCTCGAAGGACAAAGCTTCCAAATCCGACGATCTTCACGTTGTGTCCCCGCTGAAGCGCGACTGAGACATGCTCCAGGATCTCTCCCACCATTTTAGCGGCCTCGCGACGAGAAAGCCCCACTTCCCGGTGTACGGCTTCCGCAAGATCGGACCTTGTCAGGGTTCTTGCTATAGCCATGCCCGTCTTCCTTTCGAGGTTGCTCATCGGCAATGTACGGCGCACAATCAACCTCCCTCGTTGCGGCGCGCGACGCTTCCCACTGGTGCGAACCGTCCACGAGAAGATACTCGGATTCGACGACCTCATAAATCGACTTCTGGCTACCCGGCTTCAATGGGAAGTGGCGCGAATCCGTCATCCTTCCGCCCTTCGCCACCAACCAAACAACCATCTACAATCGAGCTGCCAGCGCCGCCTGACGCTTTCTCAAACGGACTCTAAGCGGATGGAAGAAGGGAAGTGCGACGGCATGACCAACACGTTCCCGCCGAACGTTCGAAGGTCATCTCGTTGTACCCAGGTCACTGGTGATATCCCCGCTTGCACGAGACAAGGCAGGCTTCGTCGTTAACGCAGCGACTGACATCAATCCACCTGCTCGCCATGCCCCCCAGCGATAGTACGCGGCCGCCAAGATCGCGCACGCCACAGATCCGACAGACTGCGCCCACCAGATCGCGTCTGCCCCATAGGTCGGAAGGAGGGCAAACATCAGCCCGAAGCGTGCCGGAAACAGCGCGACGAACAGTATGGCCAGCGGGCCATACACCGCCCCGTTTGCGCGCACCCGCACCAAATATTACGGAAGTGATGCCGAAGAGAACGAAACTCCAGGTGGCTATCCGATGGATATGGAGCGCGATCGGCAGCGCACTGCTATCGCCGCCAAGAAACAGACGCTTACTGGCCGCTCGATCAACGTCAACAGGATCACCAATCCACCCGTCGTGACAATGTTGCACACGATGCCAGCGCGAGTGATGCGTTCGACTCTGTCCCATCGGAACGCGCCAATATTCTGCGCAGCCATCGCGCTCACCGCCGCGCCGATCGCCATCGCCGGCATCTGCACGTAAGTCCAGAGCTGCAAGGCTACGCTGTAGGCGGCCGTTGTGACCATACCCTGGCGATTGACAATCCCCATCACGACAACTTGGCTCGCCGAGGCGACGATCATCTGCATGCCGATGGGGTATGCCCGTCGCTACAATCGCACGTAGGAGACGAAGAGATGGGATCAAATAGCGCGTCGAGGCGACGTTTGGCTGGCATGAGCAGGTGTCCGGGACTCCCATCCTTAGCGTGTTCGAAGACCGCGTGCTTTCGGCACCCTTCGGGTTCGGCATCGGACAGGCCCGGTTGCTTGGGATAATGCCGCAAATCGGGCTGGCGCCGATCGGCTTTGATGCTTTTGACTCCGCCGGGTCTCTGGTGATCACTGTAAAATGCCGCCCCGGCACGCTGTCGCCGCTGCAAGCGTCGCATCTGCTGAATGGCTATCTGGACACGCTGAAGGCGCGGCTAGTGCAAGACGCCGCCGCCCTGCCCGCCCCTCTGACCCAGAGCTCCGCGTGATCCTGTCAAGCGGCCCGGGTGCCCGGGCGAGGTTCGCGAGCGGAGCGAACTGCTTGTAGATGCTGCCGGCCCGACCGCTCACATAGTGCTTTTTGCGGAAGCTATGCATGATCTGGCGCTCGTATCCGGCTCAGAGACAACCAACTCTTCAGTGGTGGATGGCGAGCACTTGCTATCATATCAGGTCCGACAACGGTCCCGAGTTCGTCGCCAACGCTGTGGGCGAATGGCTCGGCCGTCTCGGCGTCACCACCCTCTACATCGAACCCGGCAGCCCGTGGGAGAACGGCTATATCGCCATCCGGCGAATGACCTCGGCCTCCGGCGTCCCGGCCTCCGCCTGCTTCAAGGCAAACGCGATTTGCTCTTGCGTGTAGCGCGACTTCCTCATGTCCCAGCTCCTTGCCCAAAGCGTCAAAGGGCCGGAAACTCTCACTCAAACTGGATGAAAAAACAGGGGGGGACGTCAGGCGCAGCCTGCCCGCAGACTCGCGATGCACCTGGCTCACGGCGGCGCGATCGCAGGGTGATGGTAAGCACGCTCAGGCCGCAACGGTCTTCGCGCGACGGCGCGCGTCGCTGATGGTCAGCGAGACCGCCGAGATGAGGAAGTAGAAGGCGCCGAAGGCGGCGTAGGGCGCAATGTCGGCGATGCTGACCGGCGCGGCGCCGGCGGCTTTACTGAGCATGTGGGCACCGGCGAGGCC
>JASLBO010000354.1 GCA_030146605.1 Sphingomonas sp.
ACGCGAGTTGGGTGACCTTGCAGCCGTTGAGGTACAATCCCGCGTCGAGTTCCAGCCTGGGGACCGGGCGCCACCGCGAGACCAATCCCAGAGAGAAGACGCGGCCATCGCCGGCATTAGCGGTAGTCGGGAAGCCGAAGCCGTCGATCAGATCGGCCTGAATATCGGTCCACTGCGTCGCGGAGGCACTTGCTGCAAGGTCAAGCGAAGGGCTGCGGTATCGCGCGCCGGCTTCGATCGTGGTGACCCGGTCACCGGCGAAGCGCTGGATATATTCGCGGCGGACGGCGATGCCGCCTGGCCGGAAGCCCTGCTGATAGCGCGCGAACAAGGTTAGCCGGTCCGCGGCGCGGTACGCTGCAGCGATGGAGGGGAGAAAACGCGTCTCCGACCGCGACGCCCGCGCCCCCGGATCGATGCGGAAGGCGACGATCTCGGCGACATCTTCCGAGCTACCCGATAGACTGGCATGTGTGAGCCTGCCGCCGAAGGTGAGCGTGAAACGGGCCACCGGTTCGACCGTGCCTTCGCCATACAACGTCGCTTCCTCGACCTGATTCAAGACGCCGGTGAGCGGCGTTCCGAACGGTGCGACTTCCATGCGGCGGTTGGTCTGCGCCCGGTTGTGCAGCAGGCTGGCGGCGAGCAGCCAGCCCGCGCCGTTGGAGCCGCGGCGGGCGAGACGTACCTCGCCGGTCATCATCGAGATGCGGTTGGCCTGCGAATAGGCAGCGGTGGCCGCGCTCTTCATCGGCTCGGTGGCCGGACTGGCCGGATCGGCGAGTTCCGGGCCTTCGAACCGCTCGAATACATATTGCCCGGCATAGCCCAGCGACGAAGTCAGCTCGAGCGATCCCCAGCTCTTGCGGGCAACCAGATCGACCAGCCAATAATCGTTGCGGAACGGCTGGGCGATCGAACTAGCGCGGTCGAGCTCGCCGACGTTGCGCTCGGCATATTGGCTGTCATCGCCATCGATGCGTTGGGCCACCGCATTGAGGTCGATCGTCCAGTCGTCACCCGGATCGACGCGGAGCGCCGCGCGGCCGCCGAAAGTGCTGACACGATTGATGTCGTCGACGCCGCGGGAGACATCGTCGATATAGCCGCCCTCGACCGATCCGAAGGCCAGCGCGCGGAGGCCGATCACGTCTTCCTTGAGTGGCAGATTGAGGATAGCGCCGCCATCCACGCCCGGCTTGCCGTGCTGAACCGCCAGCACCCCGCCCCATGCCGATCCTTCGACGCTCTGCAGATCGGGCGAACGCGGTACGACGCGGACCACACCCCCCAGCGAACCGGCGCCGTAGAGCGTGCCCTGCGGCCCTTCGAGCACTTCGACGCTCTTGACGTCGTAGAGCCGCAAATTGGGGTCGGGCGCGCTATAGGTGATCCGGCTGTTTCCCCAATATTGGCCGACGGTGGACTGGGTGGGGCCGACAAAGCTCGAATCGGCGATCCCGCGAATGAACAGCTTGTTGCGACCGGGGCCGAGATGCGTCGAGGCGACGCTGGCGATCCGCGCTTCGATCGCCTCGGTGCCGCGCAGGCTCTCGGCGGCGCTGAAATCCGATCCATCGACGATCTGCACGCCGCCTGGATAGGAACCGAGCGGCACATCACGCTTCGTCGCGGTGACGAGGATTTCGCCATGCGGCGGCTCTGCGGCAGGAGGGCGTTGCCGTACGGGCAGCCGGCGTGTGGCCACCGGCGCCCTGACGGCGGGCTCGACGAGATAGGTCGCCGGCGCCACGCGCCGGGCGCGGATTGCTGCGCCCAGCAACATCCGCTCGAGCGCCTGCGACGCAGTGAAGCGTCCGCGCACGGCGCGCACTGTCGTGGTCGCCAGCCGGGATTCGCGAAAGCCGATGCTCGTGCCGGTCTGCCGGCTGAGCTGCTTTAGCGCGACGTCGAGGCGCGATGCGGCGATGTCGACCTCGGCCGCTCGCTCCTGCGCAAACGCAGGAGACGCTATCGTCAAAGACAATAAGGCGAGCGGGCTAGCGGGGCGGACCATGGGCCGGAGACATCGTCCATCCTTCCCCTTCTGGCACGAACCTGACGCCAAGCAGCGGCCCGGCGCGCGCCAGAACCTCTTCGGGCTTGCCGCCGAGCATGAGCGTCCCGGTGAACCGCAGCCGGCGGGTGCCGTCCGCAGCGCGCACCGGTTGCCCGATGCTGCGGGCCAGGTCGCGCGCCACCTGTTCGGCCGAAGGCTTGTCATATTGCAGCTCGCCCGACACCCAGCTGCCGATCGCCTGCGGGCTCGCCTTGCCGACAACGGGCTTTGAGCCCTTGCCCTGCAGCGTCAGCGTGTCGCCCGGGCTGAGCGTGATCGCATGGGGCCCCGGCTGGTAGATCACCGCACCTTCAGCAACCGCGACTTCCAGCGCCTCGCCCTCGCGGACCACGTTGAACACAGTCCCGGCGTCAACCAGCCGGGTTCCGCCCGACAGCACGACGAAAGGATCGCGCGCATCGTGCCGAACGTCGAACCGTGCCTCACCGTGTTCGAGGATCGCCTGCCGCGGCATATCCGGATCGATCGTTACACGAGTCGACCCATTCAGCGCTAGCTTCGAGCCGTCGGCGAGGTCGAGGACCCGGCGCTCGCCCGGCGCAGTGGCGATCCGCTGCACCGGCGCGTCGCGGTCGAGCATTGCCCAGCCACCGATCACCGCGACTGCAGCCGCGGCGGCTGCGCTGCCGGCAAGCCACCATTGGCGTCGCGGCTGAATCTCAGGCGCCGTTGCAGGAGCCGAGCCGAGCAGTTCAACCCCCCAGGCCTCGTCGGCAAGCGCCGCTTCATACGCCTCCAGATGCGATGGGTGGCTCTCAAGCCATCCCATAAACCCGCTCCAGTCGTCGAACGCCGGTTCCTGGACGCGGATCGCCCATAAGCGGGCCGCCTCCCGAAGCTCCAGATGCTGTGCGCTCATCGCCATGATATCCCTATGACGGAGCCCGCGCGATCATTCCGCATCGAATTTGACCCTGAGCTCGCCGAGCGCGCGATAGGCCTTTTGCAGATCCTTCTCGACCGAGCTCAGGCTGACCCCAAGCTCGCGCGCGATCGCGCTCTGGGCGAGCCCGTCGAGCCGGCATTTGCGGAACACCAGTTCGACGCGCGGGCCCAACGCCGCAAGCGTCGACTGAACCTCGCGCAGCCGTTCGCGGGCGATCAGCGCGCGCTCGCCGGTCGGCTGTTCGTCGGAGTGCACGCTCGTCTCGTGCCAGTCTTGATGCCGTCGGTCGCGGCTCACCGTCGAACGGCGCCTGTCGCGAACCAAATTCTCGGCGGCGCGGAACAGATAGGACAAGGGGTCAGCGATCGGGTGGCTCGGGGCGACGGCGACCCGCTGCCACAGATCGTGCAGCGCGTCCTCGGCGTCGTCCGCCATCCCGCGCGCTGCGAGGAAACGAAGCAGCCGCCCGCGCTCGTTCAGAATGACGCGCTGAAGCCCGCCGATGTCTTCGTCGCGGTTCATCGCGCGTGGGAAGACATGCGCCGGGTCGGCTGCCAACCCCCTCCTGCGATATTCGGTACGCGAAAGCCGACCTGCTGCTGCAAAGGAGATTCCATGGCGGTTCAGAAGGCGCGTCCCTGCAATAGGTTGGCACGCGCCCGGGCGAAAGCGGAGATATGGGGGGCGTCGGGCTCGATCCAAGCCTTGGGCGGCGACCGGGCCTCGGGGCCGAGATACGGCAACGGATCGACCGCGCGGCCGCCGATACGCACTTCGAAATGGAGATGGCTGCCGGTCGAGCGCCCCGTCGACCCCATCAGCGCGATCGGCTCTCCCTGCTCGACGTGCGCACCGGGTCGCACCAATATCCGCGACAGATGCGCGTACCGGGTGGCCAGCGCGCCGTCATGATCGATCTCGACCATTTCGCCATAGCTGCCCGCCGCGCCGGCAAAACGCACCATCCCGGACGCGGACGCCAACACCGGCGTTCCCTGGCGGCCTGGTATGTCGACGCCGTAATGCATAGCCGCCGTCCGTCGAAACGGATCGCCGCGCCGCCCGAAACGCGACGATAGACGGGGAAGCGCCGCGCGCACCTCAGGCAATTCGCGAAGACCCGGATCGGTCAGCGGCCTTCGCGCAGATGGCGGTGCATCCGCCCTGCGCCTCCGGAGGGCGGGGCTGTTGCCGCCGGGAAGTTCGGTGATGCCCGGCGCCACTGGACCCGGGTCCGGGGAGGACAAGAGCGCGAGAACCAGATGGAGGGGTAACAGTCCGGGCATCATTATTCTGACGGAGCCGACCGGCCCGGTCCGTAACCCCGCCACGAAAAAAACTTCGCCTCCGAAATGTTGCGGGAACC
>JASLBO010000374.1 GCA_030146605.1 Sphingomonas sp.
GCTTCGATAGTGCGATCGCGAAGCTGGACCTTGACGCCGCCGTTCAGCGCGACGTCCCGAACCTCGTCGCGGAGCAAGGTCAGCCGTCCGCTCGGATCGCGCAGCGCGGCTTCGAGCAATTCGCGAAGATATTCGCCATAGGTGACCCGCGGAATGAAAGCGCCGGCCGCATCCGCCACGCCACGCGCTTCGAGCCAGCGGACGAAATGGGACGGATCGTCGGGGAACGCACTCATATTGCCGGCGCGGACGTTGAGCACATGGCTGGGATGCGCCGCACCGTAAGCTAGGCCGGTGCCGGCGACGGGCGCGCGCTCGATCAGCGTGGCGCGGGGGCCTTCGTGGCGGAGCAGGTTGATCGCCTGCAGCGTTCCCGAAAACCCTGCGCCGATGATGGCGACATGTTCGATCATCGCATAATCCTCCCTCGCGAAGCGGGGGAGGGGGACCAGCGCAGCTGGTGGAGGGGGTGTCTCCGCGCGGACATCGCTCGCGGCCAAGCCCCCTCCGTCACGCTGCGCGTGCCACCTCCCCCGCTGCGCGAGGGAGGATTTATCGGTGCAAGAGCCATGCGCGGCGTCAGATTTCGTATTCGATCTGCCACTCGGGCTGCTGGAAGGCGGGGCGCTCCTGCGAGAAAGCGGGCTGGCGCGCCTTCATCTGGGCGTAGAGCCGCTTGACCGTGTCGCTCGCGGTGCGGGTGAACAGGTTGGGCAGCACCGCGTGGATCACGCAGGCGGCACCGCCGATGATCATGGTGAAGCCGAAGCGCGCGGCGGTGGCGGCGTGTTCGCCATAGCTCTCGCCGACGCTGCGCGGGTGAGACAGGAAGAAGCGGTCGATCATTCCGCCTGTCTAGAACGATGCGCCGCCGCTGTGAAGCGCGAGGGGTTTGCAGCCGCGCCCGCTTGTGGTTTGGGTAGCGATAACAAGAGGGGAGCGATTCATGGCCGAGACCGCGGGGCAGCCCGATCACCACAAGGCGACGCAGAACGAGAAACTGGTGATAGCGGCATCGTCGCTCGGCACGGTGTTCGAATGGTATGATTTCTACCTTTACGGCCTGCTCGCCACGATCATCTCGGCCAAGTTCTTCTCGGGCGTCAACGAGACCACCGGCTTCATCTTCGCGCTGGCGGCGTTCGCGGCGGGCTTTGCGGTGCGGCCGTTCGGCGCGCTGGTGTTCGGCCGGATCGGCGACCTCGTCGGGCGCAAGAACACTTTCCTCGTCACCATGGCGATCATGGGGCTTTCGACCTTCGCGGTCGGGCTGCTGCCCAGCTATGTGAGCATCGGCGTCGCGGCGCCGGTGATCCTCGTCGTGCTGCGGCTGGCGCAGGGGCTCGCGCTGGGCGGCGAATATGGTGGTGCGGCAACCTATGTCGCCGAGCACGCCCCCAACAACAAGCGCGGGCTCTACACCAGCTGGATCCAGACCACGGCGACGATGGGGCTGTTTGCCGCCTTGCTCGTCGTGATCGGCACCCGCTGGGCGATCGGCGAGGAAGCCTTCGCCGACTGGGGCTGGCGGGTGCCGTTCCTCGTCTCGATCATCCTGCTCGGCGTCTCGATGTGGATCCGGCTCCAGCTCAACGAGAGCCCGGTTTTCCAGAAGATGAAGGACGAGGGCACCACCTCCAAGGCGCCGCTGACCGAGGCGTTCGGGCGCTGGGGCAATTTGCGGCTCGTGCTGATCGCCTTGTTCGGCGCGGTCGTGGGGCAGGCGGTGGTCTGGTATACCGGCCAGTTCTACGCTCTGTTCTTCCTCGAGAAGACGCTCAAGGTCGATGGCTGGACGACCAACATCCTGATCGCGATCGCGCTGGCGATCGGCACGCCCTTCTTCGTGTTCTTCGGCTGGCTGAGCGACCGGATCGGGCGCAAGCCGATCATCCTCGCAGGCTGCGCGATCGCGGCGGCGAGCTATTTCCCGCTCTTCGGGATGCTCACCGAAGCGGCGAACCCCGCTTTGGCGCACGCGCTGCGCAGCGCTCCGGTGACGGTGACCGCCGACCCTGCCGAGTGCTCGTTCCAGTTCGATCCGATCGGCAGGAACAAGTTCGACGGGTCGAGCTGCGACATCGCCAAAACCTTCCTCGCCCGGCAAGGCATCGGCTATCGCAACATCGAGGCGCCGGCGGGTACGACTGCGGTCGTCCAGATCGGATCGCAGAGTATCCCGGTCTATGATCCGCGCAAGGAAGTGCTGACCGAGGGCGCGGTGGCGGCGATCGGCATCGCCGATTTCCAGGACGCGGCGAAGGCAGCGCTGGAAGCTGCAGGCTACCCGGCCAAGGCCGATCCCGATGCAATCAACAAGCCGATGGTGGTGTTCGTGCTGACCTTGCTCGTGCTGCTGGTGACGATGGTCTACGGCCCGATCGCGGCGATGCTGGTCGAACTGTTCCCGAGCCGGATCCGCTACACGTCGATGTCGCTGCCTTATCATATCGGCAATGGATGGTTCGGCGGGTTCCTGCCGGCGACGGCGTTCGCGATGGTCGCGGCGACGGGGGATATCTATTATGGCCTCTGGTATCCGGTGGTGGCCGCGCTGGTAACGCTCGTTTTGGGGCTGTTCCTGCTGCCCGAGACGTACAAGCGCTCGATCGACGATTGACCCGGCACGCCGCCCGCCTGCATTGGGCCCGCAGCTCATGGGGGGAAGTGCGTCCTTGCGGATCGTGATCGTCGATGACAGCGGATTGCGCGCTTCCGTGCTCGAAGAGGGGCTGCGCGATGCCGGCTATGACGACATCCATGTCGTACCGCCGCAGGGCGCGTTCGTCGCCAAGATCGAGCGGATGGCGCCCGACGTCGTGCTGATGGACCTCGGCAGCCCGAGCCGCGACACGCTGGAGGAGATGCTCGCCGTCAGCCGCGCGCTGGCCCGGCCGATCGCGATGTTCGTCGACCAGTCCGATGACGCGATGATCGGTGCGGCGATCGACGCCGGCGTATCGGCCTATGTCGTCGACGGGTTGCGCAAGGACCGGGTCAAACCGATCCTCGATCTTGCCATCCGGCGGTTCAATGCCTTTGCCCGGATGCAGACCGAGCTCGACGAGGCGCGCACGGCGCTCGCCGACCGCAAGACGATCGACAAGGCCAAGGCGATCCTGATGCAGACCCGGAGCCTGGCCGAGCCCGATGCCTATGCCTTGCTGCGCTCGACCGCGATGCGCCAGAACAAGCGCATCGCCGAGGTCGCCGATGCGCTGATCACCGCCCATAGCCTGCTGGGGGGGCAGCCATGATTCCGCTCTCGATTGCTTTCCTGCCGCTGACCGACAGCGCGCCGCTGATCGTCGCGCGGGCCAAGGGGTTCGCCGAGGCGCAGGGGATCGATCTCAGCCTGGTGCGCACCACCTCCTGGGCGACGCTCCGCGACCGGCTGGTTTATGGACAGGTTCAGGCGGCGCACATGCTCGCGCCGCTGGCGATCGCGGTCAATCTGGGGCTCAGCCAGCATCCCGCGGCGATTTCGGCGCCGTTCAAGCTCAACGTCAACGGCAATGCGCTGGTGATGGCGAGCGCGTTCGCGCTGGCGCTGGATCCGGATTCGGCCAGGCGCGTCAACGACCCCGAGGCGACCGCGCACGACTTCGCCAACGCGATCGGGCTGTACAGGCGCAAGCCGGTGATCGGGGTGGTGCATCGCTTCTCGAGCCATGCGCTGATGCTGCGTTACTGGCTGGCTTATGCCGGGGCCGATCCCGATCGCGACGTCAGCCTGCGGGTGCTGCCGCCGTCGTTCATGGGGGAGGCGTTGCGGCTGGGCGAGATCGACGGGTTCATCGCCGGCGAGCCGTGGAACAGCGTCGCGGTTGCCGAGGGCGCGGGCGAGATCGTGGCGGCGGGGGTCAATATCTGGCGGCGCGGAGTCGAGAAGGTGCTGGCGATGCGCACCGACTGGATGGAGGGCAATGCCGGGACGGTCGACCGGCTGCTCGTGGCGGTGTCGCAGGCGGCGGCGTGGTGCGACGATCCGGCCCATCGCGAGGAACTGGCGCAATTGCTCGAAAAGCCCGAGCATGTTGGGCAGCCCGCCGAGTGGATCATGGCCGGGCTCGGGGGCCAGCTTATGCTGCGCCGCGGCGACGCCCCGGTGACCGTGCCGGATTTCGTGCTGTTCCACCGCGAGGCCTCGGGTTTTCCGTGGCGTAGCCAGGCGCTGTGGATCTATTCGCAGCTGGTGCGCTGGGGGATGGTCGATGCGGACGCCGCGGCCGAGCGGCAGGCGGCGGACGTGTTCCGCCCCGATATCTACCGGCGCGCACTGGGCGGGGCGGGGCTGCCGATGCCGGGGGCGAGCATGAAGCTGGAGGGTGCGCTGACCGCGCCGCTGCCGGTGGGCGCGCATCGGGGAGCGCTGACCCTGGGCCCCGACCGGTTCTTCGACGGCGCGGTTTTCGACCCCGATGATATCGGCGGGTATCTTGCTGCACTTGCGCGGCAGGGCGCGTAAGTTTTTTGCACTTGCGAAATGTTTCCAGTTGATGAAGCTATGAGGCAACGCGCGACGTAGCGCGTCCATGGAAGGCTGGCCCAGCGCCGGGACGGCTCTCCGCACCATCATCAGCAAAGCCGCTGTCCGGTCCGTGCATGTGCATGAGGCCGGAGGCGGCTTTTTTCGTGCCTGCGGCACAGGCACAGGGGAGTTCGGGCGATGAAGATTGCAGAACTGATGCGCGAAGGCTTCGATTATGCCGGGGGCGGCGCGGACGTGGATCCGGCGCCGGCGCGGGCAAAGTCGAGCTTCTGGCAATCGGGACACACGCCGACATTGATTGCGGCGTTCCTCTATTTCGACCTCGCGTTCATGGTCTGGGTGCTGCTCGGGCCATTGGCACCCGACATCGCCAAGACGCTCCAGCTCACCGCGGCGGAGAAGGGGCTGATGGTCGCCACGCCGACGCTGGCGGGTGCGTTGCTGCGCGTCGTCAACGGGCTGCTGGTCGACCGGATCGGACCGAAGAAGGCAGGCGCGATCAGCCAGATCATCGTGATCGTCGGGCTGTTCACGGCGTGGGTGCTGGGCGTGAACAGCTTCGCGGGGACGCTGGCTTTGGGCGTGATCCTCGGTTTCGCCGGCGCCAGCTTCGCGATCGCATTGCCGCTCGCCAGCCGCTGGTATCCGCCCGAGCATCAGGGCAAGGCGATGGGGCTGGCGGGCATGGGAAATTCGGGCACCGTGCTCGCCGCCTTGTTCGCGCCGGGGCTCGCCAAGCTGTTCGGATGGAACGCCGTTCTGGGCCTCGCCTGCATCCCGCTGGCGATCGTCTTCGTCGTGTACATGGTGATGGCGAAGGACGCGCCGGGCGCGCCCGCGCCCAAGAAGCTGACGGCCTATTTCCAGCCGCTCAGGCTGCCCGACGCCTGGTGGCTGATGGGTTTCTATGCGGTCACGTTCGGCGGGTTCGTCGGGCTGGCGGCGTCGCTTCCGATCTACTTCACCGACCGGTTCGGGCTGAGCACGATCACTGCCGGCTATTGCACCGCCGCCTGCGTGTTTGCCGGTTCGCTGGTGCGGCCATTGGGCGGCGCGCTGGCCGACCGGATCGGCGGGGTGAAGGCGCTGTCGGTAGTGTTCGTGGTCGCGGCGCTGGCGCTGGCGGGGGTCAGCATGGCGCAGAGCGTGGCGAGCGCGCTGGCGCTGTTCGTGCTGGCGATGCTCGCGCTGGGCACCGGCAACGGATCGGTGTTCCAGCTCGTGCCGCAGCGCTTCCAGGCCGAGATCGGCGTGATGACCGGGCTGGTCGGGATGGCGGGCGGGATCGGCGGCTTCTATCTCGCGTCGTCGCTGGGCTTCGCCAAGCAGCTGACCGGGAGCTTCTCGGCCGGGTTCCTGATCTTCGCCGGGCTGGCGCTGGTGGCGCTGGCGGGATTGATGCTGGTCAAAGCGGGCTGGCGCACGACGTGGAACAGCGGCGCGCGTATCTGAGCTGGCGCGGGGCGGGCCCGGCGTCCGCCCCGTCATCGGGGGATCGACATGAGAATGATGCTGCTGACGGGGGCCGCATTGGCCGCCGCGGGGCCCGCTTGCGCCCAGGAGATCAAGCCGCTCGCCGAGGCGCGTGTCCGCTACGAGACTGTCGAGCAGGATGGGCTGGCGCAGGATGCGGGGGCCCTGACGATGCGCGTGCGCGCCGGGGTGCAGGCCTCGATCGGGCCGTGGATCGCGCTGGTCGAGGCGCAGGGCACGCTGGCGGTGGTTGGCGACAATTATGACGGGCTGCACGGCGCGGCGGCGCGGCCGCTGGTCGCGGATCCGGAGAATGTCGCGCTCTATCGCGCGCAGCTTCAGTACAGGACGAAGGTGTTGGCGGTGACCGCGGGACGCCAGCGGATCGCGCTCGACGACGAGCGGTTCGTGGGAAATGTCGCCTTCCGGCAGAACGCCCAGACGTTCGATGCGGTGCGGGTCGAACTGACCCCGATCAAGGGGCTCAAGGCCGACGTGACCTATGCGTGGAGCGCGCGGACGATCTGGGGCGTCGAGGGCAATGGCGCGCGGCAGCCGGCGATCGGCGGCGACAATGTCTTCGCGAACCTGTCCTGGGCAACGCCGATCGGGGCAGTGACCGGCTTTGCCTATCTGGTCGGTCAGGACGAGGCGGCGGTGCAGGGCTACCGGCTGTCGAGCCAGAGCTATGGCGTGCGGCTGGCGGGCACGCAGAAGCTCTCGGCCGCGGCGAAGCTGACCTGGCAGGCAAGCTATGCGACTCAGTCGGAAT
>JASLBO010000526.1 GCA_030146605.1 Sphingomonas sp.
GGCGGGATCGAGCTGGGCGACGAGGAATATCTCCTTGTCGTCCGCCATTGCGGCCTCGAGCGCGGCGACCGACTTGTCGCGGCCCACGAAGAGCGGCACGATCATATGCGGGAAGACGACGATGTCGCGAAGCGGCAGGACGGGATAGGACTGCTTCATGAATACTCCTGGGCCCGAGCGGCCCCTGTTCTCCACTATATATGGGGCGCGCGCCAGCCGCATCAATCGTTGCAGATTGATTGGCTGCGGACTGGCGTTGCCCGCCAGATCGCGACATTGAGGGTCGCTCGTCCGATGGAGGTTCCTATCGCCCGCCGCTTGCTGCCCGCCGCTTCGATGCTCGCACTGATCGCTTCCCCTGCGCTCGCTCAGATACGGCCCGGCGAACCGCCGATCACTCCGCTCACCGAGGCATCGGGCGGGCCGATCGATCCCGAGCGCGCAGCGCTGCGGCTCGAGCATGTCGATCTGGCGGTGGAAGTGTTTCCCGAAACGCAGAAGCTTCAGGGCGTCGCCACCCTGACCCTCGCCACGGCGGCGGCCCAGCAACGGTTGCTGATCGATCTCGACAAGAACCTGCCGGTCAGCGCGATCAGCGTCGACGGCACATCGCTGCCGCGTTCGAGCTGGTCGAACCCCGAGGGACGGCTGGCGATCGGCCTGCCCCGGGCGCTTGCCGCCGGGAGCCGCGCCGTGGTGAAGATCACCTATGGCGGCACGCCGCACGTCGCCGTGCGCGCACCTTGGGACGACGGCATCGTCTGGAGCAAGACCACCGAGGGCAAGCCATGGATTGCCACCA
Organism: Sphingomonas sp.; assembly: GCA_030146605.1. GTDB lineage: Bacteria > Pseudomonadota > Alphaproteobacteria > Sphingomonadales > Sphingomonadaceae > Sphingomonas. The sequence goes on from JASLBO010000526.1 coordinate 803, forward strand.
CTGCCGAGGGCTATGGCTGCGACCTGTTCTGGCCGTGCCTCGATTTCCCCGCAGGCGAGCCGGCGAAGGTCGACCTCCACATCACCGTGCCCAAGGGGCTCTCGGCGCCTTCCAACGGCGTGCTCCAGAAGGTCGATACGCTGCCCGACGGCCGCACGACATGGCATTGGCGGGCGCGCAGCCCGAACCCCTATTCGGTGGCCCTCAACGTCGCGCCCTATGTCGAGATCAAGGGCAGTTATGCCAGCCGCTTCGGCGGGACGGTGCCGCTGCATTATTGGCATTTGCCGGGTCGGGAGACCGGGGCGAAGGGCCTGTTCGCCGAATTCGCGCCCACGCTCGATTTCTTCGAGGCCAATGTCGGACCCTATCCCTGGTCCGACGAGAAGCTCGGGGTGGTCGAGACCCCGCATCTCGGCATGGAGCACCAGACGATCAACGCCTATGGCAACAATTACCGCAAGGACGCCACCGGCTTCGACTGGCTGTTCCAGCACGAGCTCGCCCACGAATGGTTCGGCAACCAGATGTCGGCGGCGAACTGGGACGATTACTGGCTCCACGAAGGCTATGGCCAATATATGCAGCCGCTGTACGGCCGCTGGCGCGAAGGCGAGGCGCGCTACGCGGTGATGATGGAGGCGTTCCGCAACCAGATCGAGAACAAGGCGCCGATCGTCTCGGGCCGGATCCTGACCGAGGAAGAGGTCTATGAGACGGAGAAAGGCGGCCCCGGCGGCGACATCTACGTCAAGGGCGCCTGGGTGCTCCACACGCTGCGCAACCTGATCGGCGACAAGGCTTTCGGCGAAGTCACCCGCCGGCTGGTCTATGGGCGCCCCGATCCCAGGCCGGGCAATTTCCATCCGCGCTTCGCGACCACCCCTGAATATGTCGGCATCGTCAATCAGGTGACCGGCAAGGACCTGACCTGGTTCTTCGACATCTATCTGCGCGAGGCCGCCCTCCCCGAGCTGATCCAGACGCGCGAAGGCGGGCGGCTGACGCTCAAATGGAAGGCGCCGAAGGACAAGCCCTTCCCCTTGCCCGTCGAGGTGCAGATCGACGGCAAGGTCGAGAGCGTGGCGATGACCGGCGGCACCGGCAGCATCGCGGTCCCCGCTGACGCGCATGTCGTCGTCGATCCGGCCTCGCGCATTCTGAAGCGCTCCGAAGCTGTCGAGGCGGCGCAGCGCGAATCGCGTCGCGGCCAATGACGCGGCGCCCCGGACGCCCCGCCGCTTTTTTGGTGACGCTGGCACTCCCGGGCGCGGCCTGGGCGCAGCTATATGAGGGCAAGGCCGGCACGACGCCGGTCGTGCTCGAGCTGGACGAAAGCGATGGCCCGCCCAGCGGACGCTATTTCTATCGCAGCACGCGTCTCGACATCGCCTTCGAAGGCGAACGCGATGCCGACGGGCTCACGCTGCGCGCGCGGCTCACCGGCGACAATCTCGTCCTGAAGCGCGCCGGGTCGGGCTGGGCCGGAACGCTGACCACCGCCAAGGGCAAGACGCTTCCCGTCGCGCTCGCGCCGGCCACGCCACCGCCGGCGCCCGCGGGCGCCACCTCCGATCTGGGCGGCTATGATCGCCTGCAACTCGCCGGGCTGCGCCTCGAGGCAGGCCCGACCGAACGGATCGGCGCACGCACGCTCCGCTGGTACACCGAGCGACTGTCCGGCACGCGCCTGTTCCGTATCGAAGCCGGTTATGCCGCTCCGGCGCTGCACAGGATCAACGCTGCGCTGGCGGCGACGCAATGGCAGCATGTCCGCAACTGGTTCGGCTGCCCGGGCTATGACGGCGGCGCCGGAATCGACTCGGACGAGGCCGGCCCGGTCTATCTCGGCGATTCCTTCGTCAGCTATGCATGGCGGACGAGCTGGGGCTGTGCCGGCGCGGCGCATCCGGATTTCGGGGTCGAGGGCGTCATCTATGACGCGCGCACCGGCACCGGGATCGAACTCGACGACCTGCTCCGCTTTGGCGAGACACCGCCCCCGCCCGAGAGGTCCAAGGCCTGGTACGCCTACCGAGGCGGCACCTTCGCGGAGGGGTTGGTGGCGCTGCTCAAGCGCACGCATCCTAAAGACATGGCGGCGTCGAAAGCGGATGGCTGCGACTATGGCGAGCCGGGCGTGTGGAGCTTCCCGTCGACGTATCTCACCGCGGACGGCCTGTTCGTCGCCGCCTATTTCGCCCGCGTCGACCGCGCCTGCGACGCGCCCGAATGGGCAGTGATCCCGTGGAAGGCGCTGAACGGCCCGGCCGCGCGACGCGCGTCAGGTCGGAATCAGCTCAGCGGCCGCAGCACCCGAGCCAGCACATAGGCAAATGCGATCTGCCACGGCGTATAGACCTTGAGCGGCTGGATAAGGTCGCTCGCGAACGTATCGCTGCTCGCGCCGGTGGTCAGGTACATATAGAGGCAGAAGCTGCCGACCGCCCCTAGCAGGACCGTGCCGAACGCCTCGAAGGTCAGGCTCGAGCCTTTGCGCAGCAGTCCGAAGATCGCGCAGAGCAGCAGGCAGCCACCCCCGCCGACCGCGCCGCCGACGAATCCGCGAAGGAAGCCGACCTCGTCACCCGCGATCCCGCTGACCGTCATCAGTGCGACATAGTGCATCAGCGTGAACCCGCCGAAGAACACCAGCGCCTTCACCCCGGGGCGGTGTCCCCGCTCCTGCCAGACGAACGGCAGGCCGAACAGCGGCGTAATCCATACGGCACCGTTGGGAATCTCGAAGTAGAGCACGACCGCCAGCCCGACCACGTACAAGACGTGGCCAAGTACCAGCCATTTGAAGGTCTCGAGGGCGGCAGGGTTGAGCGCCAGGTCGAACGGCGAATGATATTCACGCTCGTCGTCGTCGAGGATGGCAAAATCGGACATACGTCACCTCTCCATCTACGCTTTACTGCGGAGGAGAGTGCGCTTCGTGGCCGAGTCGGTCCAAACGAAAACGGCCGGAAAGAAGTCTTTCCGGCCGCTCGTGCAGTGTTTGGGCAACAGGATCAGGCGGCGCTGCCGGTCTTTTCCTTCTTGGCGTAGATGCGGACGGGATCCTTGCGGCCCTCGACCACGTCCTTGTCGATCATCACCTCGTCGACGCCGTCCATGCCGGGCAGGTCGAACATCGTATCGAGCAGGATCGCTTCGAGTATCGAGCGGAGCCCGCGCGCACCGGTCTTGCGCTCGATCGCCTTTTTCGAGATCGCGATCAGCGCGTCGTCGTTGAAGCTGAGCTTGACACCCTCCATGTCGAACAGCTTCTGATACTGCTTGACCAGAGCGTTCTTCGGCTCGGTGAGGATCTTGATCAGCGCATCGACATCGAGATCCTCGAGCGTCGCGATCACCGGCAGACGGCCGACGAATTCGGGGATCAGCCCGAACTTGAGCAGATCCTCGGGCTCGGTCGAGCGCAGCACTTCGCCGGTGCGCCGCTCCTCGGGAGCCGCGACATAGGCGCCGAAGCCGATCGACTTGCCCTGCAGGCGATCGCCGATGATCTTCTCGAGCCCGCTGAACGCGCCGCCGCAGATGAACAGGATGTTGGTCGTGTCGACCTGCAGGAATTCCTGCTGCGGATGCTTGCGCCCCCCCTGCGGCGGAACGCTGGCCGTGGTGCCTTCCATCAGCTTGAGGAGCGCCTGCTGGACGCCCTCGCCCGACACGTCGCGGGTGATGGAGGGATTGTCCGACTTGCGGCTGATCTTGTCGATCTCGTCGATATAGACGATGCCCCGCTGTGCC
>JASLBO010000530.1 GCA_030146605.1 Sphingomonas sp.
GTCGTTGAACCGGCGATGCGCAATCCCGAAGGACTGCCGCGGCTGATGGCGCTGGTGGGTCTGTGGTTCGGCTGGTCGGCGCGCGCAGGGCTGCGCGGTGGCTGCCCCATCGCCGCGGCGCTGTTCGAGCTCGACGATGCCTCCGGCGTGGTTCGCGACGCCGTTGCCGGGCTGGACTCGAAATGGCGGACCCTGCTGCGCGACCATGTGCAGCGGGCGGTGGATCTGGGTCATCTCCACGCCCAGACCGATCAGGACCAACTCGTCTGGGAATTGGGCGGCATCTATCTGGCCCATCACAGTTCGATGCGCTTTCACCGCGACCCGCAAGCCGATCAGCGCGCCCAGTTCGCGCTTGTCGCCCTGCTCCAGCGCTGCGGCGCCGATCCCGCCAACCTGTAGCCAAAGAGGAAACGCATGCCGCAGCCGACAAGCCCCATCGCGACGGCTGAGGATCTGGCGCAGATCAAAAGGCTGCGCCTGTTCTCGTTCGTCGAGGCGACCACACTGTTGGTGCTCCTCCTCGTCGCCGTGCCGCTCAAGCATGTGTTCGGCTATACGCTGGCGACGAGGATCATGGGGCCGGTGCACGGCGCCGCGTTCGTCGCTTATGCCTGGAGCGTGATCGCCACCGTCTCTGGCGGCGGCTGGTCGCGCTCCGACGTCGCGCGGTTGGGCCTCGGCGCCTTCGTTCCGTTTGGAGGCTTTCTCAACGCGGGGCTGCTGCGGCGTAAACAGGCGAGCCTTGCCGCTGACCGGATGGTCTCACCGTGATGCCATATCTGTTGGTCAAGGCGCTCCATGTGGCGTGCGTCCTCCTCTTCATCGGGGGTCTGTTCTCGCAGGCCTTCGCCGTGGCGGCGGGCCAGCGTGGTGATTCCGGCACCACGGCGATGGTCTCCAGCTGGGATCGGCGCGTCACCGTGCCGGCGATGCTCGCCGTCTGGCTAACCGGCGCAGCGATCGCGGCCCAGGGCGACTGGTTCGCAAGTCCGTGGTTGTGGACGAAGCTGGCCCTGGTCCTCGTACTGACAGGTCTGCACGGGATCCATTCAGGCAGATTGCGGCGATTGCGACGGGGCGATCCTGTGCAGGCCATGCGGGGCGCTCATATCGCTGCCTTCATAGCCGCTCCGGTCTCCATCATCGCGTTGCTCGTGGTGCTGAAACCCTTCTGACGCGAATTGTCAGCCGACGCGACGCATTCCCCTGTGCCGCCGGGCGGAAGCCGGGGTGACCGCGCAAGCGCACGGCGACCGATGGTGGGAAGCACCGTCCTTCCCGTCCGGGCGCATCCTGCTGCAGCTTTTCACCAAGCCCGGCATGCTCGAACCGGACAGGCGCGCACGCACAACCCGGCGGCACGCCAGCCCTCCCCTCTTTCCTCCAATCTGTTCGTCAAGGAACGGCAAAAGACGATCTGCGTCGCCGTCGCCCATGCTTCCCGCCCATCTCTGCAATTCCCCCCGGCGCTGGCTCGCTTTACCGACCGACGAGAACCGAAGGCATGGCGCCGCGTTGGTCGAGACTGCCAACCAACAAAGGGGCATTTGATGGCCGTGCGACACTCAACGACATCCATGCTGTGGCTGGCCGCGCTCACCATCGCCGGCTGCTCGCAAAGTTCGGAGGTCGACAACGGCACACAGCAACCCACTCCAGCAAATACCGCGACGGAACAGGCCAAGGCAGCTCCCGACGCAAATTCCTCCGCGACCGTTCCTGCCGCCGCAGAAGTGACAGAAAACCGCACCGGGCCTGCGACGCTTGGCGGCGATGGATCGCAGATCGTCCTGAACGCCCTCTCAGTCGCCGACGTGGAGGACGCGAAGCTCGAGGGCGAACTCGCCTGCAGTTTCAGCGGCGGCGATGCGACGCTGCTTCTGGCGCGGGGCAATGTCGGCTCATCCGGGCGGTCGCAGGGTGTGGTCAAGGTGGCGAGCTCGGTGGAGCGCATTAGCGCGCCCGGAGGCTATGATGCCATGATCAAGGGCGTGCGGTTCGCTGGTCAGGGCAAGACCATCACGATCGCGGTGACGGGCAAAGCGCAAGGCGGCGGTGAATCCCCGGCCAACCCCGCCACGCTGAGCTATGACCGGGCAGACGGCGCACGCCGCACCCTTGCAGGTGACTGGACCTGCGGCCCGTAAGTCGCTCTTGGCATCGCGGCGATTGCAGCCAAAAGGGCCAGCCAGAACAGCGGCCGAAAGGTGGGCCCGGTCACGCTGCTCAGTGATTGGCTGACAAAGGGAAACCCGAGCATGGATAATCTGGCCGCCATCTTTGCCGCCGTCAGGAAGCGACTGGGTGTTGATATCCAGGCGCACGCAGTCGAAGCGGCATAAACCATTCAGCTCGCGACATAAGCCGCGAGTTCGTCGGGCGTCCCCTTCGGAAAAGCCTCTTTCAGATGATCAAGGAAGACCGAGACACGGGCGCTCAGCAACCGGCGCGTGGGATAGAGCGTCCATAGCGCGATATCAGGGCCTTCCACGTCGCCCCAGTGCACCATCGTCCCGGCAGCAAGGTCGTGGCTGACCAGCGACACGGGCAGACGTGCCGCGCCCGCTCCTGCCCGGACTGCGTCGCGCACCATGATGAGCGAAGACAGGCCCAGCACCGGGCTCACCGCGATCCTCGCCTTTCCCGTCGGCGACGCCATGTTCCAGGTGTCGTCCGGGCCTGCTGCCCCGCGCACTACCACCGGGACAGCGGAGCCATCTTCCGGCCGCGGCAGGGCTGGGCTCGCCACGACCACCAGACGATCGTGCAGGAAGATGCGTCCGACCAGGCTATCATCGGGCGCCGGATTGACCCGGATCACCAGATCATAGGCTTCCTCGATCATGTCGACGGGGCGGTCCTCGGTCGTGACATCGAGCCGAACCTCCGGATATTTGAGCGCAAAGCCGGCGGCCAGCTTTCCCATTGCGATTTGCGAGAACAGCAAAGGTGAACTGATGCGCAACCTGCCCCGCGGACTGTGTCCACCAGAGGCGATCGCCGTCGCGGTCTCATCAAGCTCAAGGAGTAGCTGCGCCGTTCGCTCGTAAAGCGCGCGACCTTCTTCGGTCAGCTTCAACGCGCGCGGGCCGCGCTCGAACAACCGCAGGTCGAGGCTCGCCTCCAATTCCCCGACCCGGCGCGAGAGTGTCGCCTTGGGGCGGCCAGCGGCCCGGGACGCTTTTCCGAACCCGCCGTGGCGGGCGACGAGGTTGAAATCGGCCAAGGCAAGGAGGTCCATGGGTGTTCCACCAGTGAGACTGCGCGTCTAGATATACCGTCTATCGGCACAAATGTGGATCGCTAATTTGAGGACAGCCAAACGGCCCAACTCAAGGAGTGACCCCAATGACCATTCTCGTAACCGGCGCGACCGGCAATGTCGGACGCAATGTCGTCGAACAGCTCGTGAAGCGCGGGGCCGATGTGCGCGCCCTCGTTCGCGATCCTTCGAAGGCCGGCTTTGCGGCCGGTGTCGACGTTATCGAGGGCGACCTGCTCGATGTCGACTCCGTGCGCAGCGCGATGGCGGGCGTCTCAACGCTCTTCCTGCTGAACGGTGTCGTCGCGGACGAATATACGCAGGCGCTGATTGCCCTGAACGTTGCCCGCGAGGCCGGGATCGAGCGGATCGTCTATCTGTCGGTGATCCACAGCGACATCTACGTGAACGTGCCGCACTTCGCGGGCAAGTTCGGCGTCGAGCGGATGATCGAGCAGATGGGCATGAACGCCACCATCCTGCGTCCGGCCTATTACATGGACAACGAGATCACGATCAAGGACGTGGTCACCGGATATGGCATCTACCCGATGCCGATCGGCGACAAGGGCCTCGCGATGATCGACGCGCGCGATGTCGGCGAGATCGCCGCGATCGAATTGATCCGCCGCGAGCAGTCGGCCACGCCGCTGCCGATCAACCGCATCAATCTGGTCGGCCCTGACACGCTGGCTGGTGCGGACGCCGCTGCCATCTGGAGCGACGTCCTGGGCCGCACGATCGCCTTCCCAGGCAACGACACGGCCGCGTTCGAACAGAGCTTGCGGGCATTCATGCCAAGCTGGATGGCGTTCGATATGCGCCTGATGGCCGAGCGGTTCATCAGCGACGGCATGCTTCCCGATGCTGGCGATGTCGATCGGCTGACCACCCTGCTGGACCGTCCGTTGCGCACTTACCGCGACCATGTCGCGCAGATCGCCGGCTGACAGCCTCACCCCCGACCATATCACCAAGGAGAATTTCCATGATCCATTCGACCGCCACCGTCCCGGTGAACCCGCGAGGCGAAACTAGGCTCAGCCGTGAGCAGGTCTGGAAGGGCCTCGAGCTCAAGGCCCGCGACGCCCGCCTGTTCCTGCCGCCGGGCCTCTGCACGCGCTGCGACGTCACTGAGGAGAGCGCGACCCACTTCGTTCGCGACGCAACGATCGCGGGTGCCGATCTGCGCGAGATCATCGCGCTGGAGCCGCAACGCAAGCTCACCTTCTTCCAGGCGACCGGCCCGCGCGAAGGCGCGATCATCAACGAACTGTTCGAGGATGAAGCAGGCGAGCTGCAACTGAAATTCTACTGCTATCTCGGGCTTCGCGACAAGCAACCCGGCGGCCCGGAAGAGCAGGCCGAGCAGCAGCAGTTCGACAGCGACAAGGGCTACAAGGCCGCCCTGCTGTCCACGCTCAAGCGCACCCGCGAGATGCTGGCCGAGGGTAAGCTCTGAGCCCTTCCCCCCTCACCGTCCAGCAACAAGGAGACGTCCCATGACCAACTCATGCATGAGCCCCGCGCTCTCATGACCACCGAAGTCCGGCAGACCATCGCCCTACTCGCCCGATCTAGCAGGTCTTCGCCAAGCTAAAGCTCCTGCTCCGAAAGGCCGCAGAACGATCCGGCGAGGCAACCTGACGCCGCATCGGCACACTGCTTGACGCCTTCCCTCCACACGAATGCGCCGACTATTTCAGAAACTCGGGCTACGCTTCAACCTAACTGGAAATAGGTCTCTCCAACCGGTGCAATCGGGACACCTCGCGCTCGGAGTTTCCCGAGCAAGCCCTGCTTCCAATCGACGGACATTTTTCCGCGACGCAGCAAAAGCGTCATTTTCCCCGGGCAAGGGCCCCCCATCGCGTTCGCGATACTGCCAAACCCAGAGGGGGCCATGCTCAAATCCATTCTTGCCGGCACCGCGCTTGTCACGATCTATGCCGTCTCGACGCCGTCCGCGTCGGCACAGACCGCTCCTGACGGGCAGACCGCGGCCGACAGCGCGGCATCATCGCCGGACGCCAGCGATTCGGCCGGCGAGATCATCGTCACCGGCTCGACGCGCGCGCAGCGCCGCTTCGATGCGTCCTATGCGATCAACACCGTTTCGCAGAACGACATCGAGAAGATCGCGCCCGTCAATTTCGCCGACTTGATCGGCCAGCTCCCCGGCTTCCAGACAGAGATCACCGGCGGCGAGGTGCAGAACATCTATCGGATCCGCGGCCTTCCGAACGATGGCGGCTTCGTAAGCTTCCAACAGGACGGGCTGCCGCTTTTCCATGAGAATGACGGCGTGTTCTTCCGCGGCGACGCGATCCTAAGACAGGACCTGATGACCGAGCGCGTCGAAGTGGTGCGCGGCGGCCCGGCACCCGTCTATGCCAGCTATTCTGGGGCGATCGTCAACGCGATCACCGTCACGGGCAGCGACACGTCACGCGGGCGGGCGCAGGTGACCCTCGGCGATACCGGTCTCTATCGGCTCGACGCCTATCAGGCCGGACCGGTGGGCAGGAACACCTATTACGCGGTGGGCGGCTTCATTCGTTATCATGACGGCTATCGCGACAATGGCTTTCCCAATGACAAGGGCGGCCAGATCCGCGCCAACCTGAAGCATGACTTCGAGAATGGCTCGCTCAAGTTCAACCTGAACTATGTCAACGACCACAACGTCTTCTATCTGCCGATACCGACAGCGGACCCGCGCGACCCGAGCGTCTCGCTCAACCCGTATATCGACTTCTTCAACGGCACGATGAACTCGCCGGCGCTGCGCAACGTCAACCTGATGTGGCGCGACGGGACGGGCCAGATCGAGAGCAA